>NZ_JCBAMT010000034.1:0-62099 GCF_059760445.1 Achromobacter sp. D7-1
AAACATGACATACGTGATTTCTCGAATTTCTACTGTGTTCGCTTGCGCGAATGCAGTGAGCCGTTAGCTAATGATCGCCAGCTCATGGGGATGGGCGGTGATGGGTGGCGCGCGATGGCGATCTGCTTGCGTATGCTGACCGTCACGCGCGCCCCCCATCCGGCACCGGCGTTGAAATGACGATGTTGGCCGACCGATGCGCTTCGGCGCCCTACGTACCCAAATTCACCAACCACCAGTTGCACTCACCACCCGCGCGCAGCGTCAACACACGACGCAAGACACCGCGTAAGCCCCAAAAGGCCGCCCGCGCGGCCGGCCTGGGGCGGGCCCCGCAAGACACGCCACCAACCACCGCTCTAGCGGCGCAACAAGCCAAGACGCACGTAGTCCGTCGTCGCGGGCGGCGTGGCGGCGAGCAACCTCGATGCGCCCGACGGAATCCGAAGGCAGCCGCCGCAGGCGGCAACGAGGATGAGGAAGGGGAAGTCCGGAGCGAACGCTCCGGACCGCAATCGTGGGCGCTCGCCGCCACGCCGCCCGCGACGACGGACGACCTACGAAGCGCTTTAGCGATATAGCTACAACAGCAGCTACAGCACACTCAAAATCGCATCCCGCGCCTGATGAGACAACTCCAGCCGCGTAGGCAGACTCCCATCCGGATGCCGCGCCGCCAGTGGCGGCAGGAACACCACTTCGACGGCCAACCCCGTCACACCCAGCACCCGCCAGAGATTCGCCACCAAGGACTCCTCCCCCACGAACGCCGCATAGCCGCTGCGCTTGCCATGCTGCAGGAATCGCAAGGCCACGGGCTGGATCTCGATGGCAGCCGAACGCGCCGGTTCGAACAGGCTGGCGTGGAAAGGCAGCAGCTCGAAACCTTCAGTCGTCGTACCTTCCGGGAACAGTCCCACCGCATCGCCTTGCTTGAAGCGGGCCTGCATGGATTCGCCCATCGCGTGCACCGCGTGGCGCTGGCCGCGTTCGATGAACAGAGTGCCGGCGCCGGCCACCAGCCAGCCGATGACCGGCCAGCTGCGGATCTCGCTCTTGGCGACGAAGGACGTGGCGCGCGCCGAGTTCAGCACGAAGATGTCGATCCAGGAGACGTGGTTGGCCACCAGCAGCACCGGACCGGTCAGGCGCGGCTCGCCCTTGAGGACGACCCGCAGGCCACAGAAGGCCATCAGGCAGCGCGACCAGCGGCGGTTCAGCCAGGCGCGCGACTTGGGACCGATCAAGGGATACACCAGGCCCACGCACAACAGGCCAAAGAGAATCCAGGGCACCACGAGGAACAGCCTAAGGACAAAGCGCAGCAGCTTCAAACTGGAGTCTCCCAGGCCAGGCTGCCACCTACCACGGTGGCGCGTACACGGCCGGGCAGCATCATACCCGCGAACGGGGTGTGGCCGCTGCGGCTTTGCAGGGCGCCTGGCATCACCAGCCATTCGGCGTCCAGGTCTGCCAGGCAGAGGTCTGCTGGCGCTCCCACGCCCAACTGGCCGGCCAATGCGGCCTGCGGTGAAATCTTGCCCAGCACCGCGGCGGGGCCGCAAGTGACACGCGCCAGCGCGTCGGCCAGCGGCCGGCGGCAATCGCGCGACCACTTCAAGGCCAGGGACAGCAGCAGTTCCAGCCCCGTGGCGCCGGGCGCGGCCGCCGGGAACGGCACGGTTTTGACGGCATCATCGGCCAGGGTGTGATCGGAGCACAGCGCGTCGACCGTGCCGTCCGCCAGCGCCGCCTGGATCGCGTCGCGGTCGCGCTGGCCGCGCAGCGGCGGGTTCAGGCGGAAGTCCGTATTGAAGAAGCCGATGTCCACGTCGGTCAGATGCAGGCTGTGGGCGGACACGTCGGCCGTGACCGACAGGCCCTCGCGCCTGGCGGCGCGCAACAGTTCCAGCCCGGCAGCCGTGGACAGCCGCGTCAGGTGCACGCGCGCCCCGGTGGCGCGCTGCAGTTCGAAAATGGTGTGCAGCGCCACGGTTTCGGCCTGCGCCGGCAGCCCTTCCAGGCCGAGACGTTCGGCATAGGCGCCGCTGGCGACAACCGCGCCTCGCGCCAGCCAGGGGTCTTGGGGCCGCAGCCACAGGGCGTGGCCCATGCCGCTGGCGTAGCGCATCGCGCCCCAGAGTACGCGCGTGTCGGCGATGCCCTGCTCGCCCTGCGCATAGGCCAGGCAGCCCGCTTGGGCCAGCAAGCCCATCTCCGCCAGCGTTTCGCCGGCCAGTCCCACCGTCATCGCGCCCAGCGGATGGATCCGGCATTGCCCCGGCTCGGCATGGCGCATCAGCGCCTCGGCCTTGCCGGGTTCATCCAGCGGCGCAGCAGGGTCCGGCGGCAGCACCAGCCGGGTGACGCCACCGGCCAGGGCCGCGCGCAGCTCGGAAGGCGCGAACGCCGCCGCGCCGGGCTGCGACACCCGTGCGGACAGATCGATCAGGCCCGGCAGCAGCGCCAGCCCGCTTGCGTTCAGCACCCGATCCGCGTGAAAGCCGTCGGGCTCGCGGCCCACGGCGACGACGTGGCCGTCAGCAACGTAGAGGTCGTGCTGCCCGTCCACCGCGTTGGCGGGATCGATCAGCCGGCCGTTGGCGATATGCAGCCTCATGGCGCGTCTCCGGTCAGCAGGTCCAGGGCGGCCAGGCGCAAATGCCGTTCGATATCCGCCAGCTGCGCCTCGATGGGCGTCAAGCTGGCCGACACGTCGCCGTCGGTTTCGATGCCCGGCGTCAGCGCGCCGGCGGGCAGCAGCAGCGCATCGGAGCGGGCGGCGGCCAGCGCATCCGGCGTCAAGCCGTAGGCATGCGCGTATTCGCGGGCCGACGGCAGCAGCGCGCCGCTGATCCCTTCCACGCGCAAGGGCAGCACGATGACGACATCCGCGTCCTGCAAGCCTTCCCGCAGCGAGGCGCAGGCGCGCACGCCGAGCTGCGGCAGGCCGTCGGGCAACAGGGTGCGCGGCGCCGCGGCGCGGACTTCTGGCACGCCCAGCGTGGTCATGGCGTGGATGATGGAACGCGCCACGCGCGAATGGCGGATATCGCCCACCAGCGTCACGGCCAGGTTGGTCAAATCCTGCCGGGCGTCGAGCATGGCCTGCACCAGCGCCAGCGCCGGCAAGGGGTCGGCGTGGCAGCCGTCGCCCGCGTTGAGGATACGCAGGCCCGGCGCCGCGTGCGCGGCCGCGCAATGCGCCGCACCGCTGGCGCCATGACGCAACACCAGCAGGCCGGGGGCCAGCCGGGCAACGGTTTCGGCCAGCGCGTCGCCGGCCTGCGGTTCCAGCGTCACCGCCGACAGCGACAGGCACTGCGCGGCGGCGGCAAAGGCATCGCGGTCCTGTGCGGCCTCATCGGGCAGGCACAAAAACACCGGCACGGCGGACGACCGGCAGGCGGGCGCCGCGCCCGCCGCCAAGCCGCGCGCAGCGTCCAGCAGCCGCTCGACATGCCGGCGGGGCAGCCCTTCGGTGGTCAGCAGGTGTATCAGTTCGCCGCGGCGATCGAGTTGCGGATTGAGCATAGGCAGGCCGGACCGCGCGCCTCAGGACGCAGGCAGGGTGTCCAGGTATCGTTGCAGGATGACGGCCGCCGCCATCGCGTCGTCGGCGGCATGGGTGCCCAGCAGGCGCTGCGCCTCCATGCTGGAGCCGCGTTCGTCGACCAGTTCGACGGCCAGGCCGAAGCGGCCGTGCAGTTGATTGGCGAAACGGCGGCAGCGCGCCGTGGCCGGCTGTTCGCCGCCCTCGGCGTCCAGCGCCAACCCCACCACGACGCGATGGGGCTGCCACTCTTGCAACAGCGCCGCGATGCGGCCGAAGCGCGCCTCGCGGACTTCGCTGAAGATGATTTCCAGCGGACGCGCCTGGCGTGTCAGCGTATTGCCGATGGCGATGCCGATCTTCTTCTCGCCGAAATCGAAGGCCAGCAGGGTCTCTTCAGGCATGGCCGGCATCGCCCGCCAGCATCACCGGGTCGATGCCCAACAGCTTCAGCGCGGCCGGATAGCGTTCCTCGGGGGGGACGTCGAAGATGATGCTGTCGTCGGCGCCCACGCTGAGCCAGGCATTCTGCGCCATCTCGCTTTCGAGCTGGCCCGCGCCCCAGCCGGCGTAGCCCAGCGTGACCAGCATGCGGGCCGGGCCCTTGCCGTCGGCCACGGCCTGCAGCACATCGCGCGAGGTGGTCAGCGCCATGTCGCCCAGCTTGATGCTGGAGCTGTAATCGCCAGCCGGCGCGTGCAGCACGAAACCGCGGTCGGTCTGCACCGGACCGCCAAAGAAGACCAGGGTGTCCTTCACCGGACCGATCTCGA
Organism: Achromobacter sp. D7-1; assembly: GCF_059760445.1. Classification (NCBI taxonomy): domain Bacteria; kingdom Pseudomonadati; phylum Pseudomonadota; class Betaproteobacteria; order Burkholderiales; family Alcaligenaceae; genus Achromobacter; species Achromobacter sp. D7-1. The sequence goes on from NZ_JCBAMT010000034.1 coordinate 4,327, forward strand.
GCGTCAGGTCGATGCGCTCGAACAGGGTGCCCAGCGTCAGGTCGGTGGGCCGGTTGATGACCAGGCCCAGCGCGCCACGTTCGGTGTGCTCGCAGACATAAATGACCGAGCCCGCCAAGCTGCCCTCGACCATGCCCGGCATGGCGATCAGGAACTGGTTGGCGAAGTTGGCCGCCTCTGTCGTGGCGTCTTCGTGGTGTTTTTCCGTCATGGCAACCCCTACATGGGTAATCTGAAAGAACCGTGGGGAGGCCACGCTTGCCCCGCAAGCATCATGCCTGGCGGCAGTCCGTCCCACGGTTGCGAAGGATGGGGCGTAGTCCCATCTTACGAGCCTTGGCGGAATAAGTCGGCGCTACGGCCTCAGATTTCCATCAGTTCGAAGTCCTCTTTGCGGGCGCCGCATTCGGGACAGACCCAGTTCGGCGGCACGTCTTCCCAGCGGGTGCCGGGGGCAATGCCTTCGTCGGGCAGGCCGGCCTCTTCATCGTAGACCCAGCCGCAAATCAAACACATCCAAGTACGCATAGTTCTCTCTTACATCAATTCCAGGCCCTTGCCCGGCGTCAGGGCAAAGGTGAGGGGCTTCCATTAGAATGGGGACAATCTTACCGAAACCCAATAGGGGTTCCCCTGATTCACCGCAAATGAGTCCGGGCGCCCCCTACTCTAGCGCTGTCCACGTGGCCCCCGTTACTCCCCCTCTCGTTTTGGTCTTCGGTCCGCTCGACCCCTCGGGTTCCGACGGTTTGCCGGCAGACGCCGTCACCTGCGCCGGCCTGGGCTGCCATGGTCTGGCGGCCGTAACCGCGCTGACCGTGCGGGACACCGCCGGCATCGAAGAAATCCATCCCGTTACACCCGACCTGCTGGACGACCAGGCGCGCTGCCTGCTCGAGGACATGTCCGTACAGGCCATCAAGGTGGGCGGACTATACACCGCGGAAACTGCCAGCGTCGCGGCGCAGGTCGCCGCCGACTACAGCCAGGTGCCGCTGGTCCTGCATCTGGGCCAGCGCGCCCAGCCGCCGGCCGACGCCGCCGACGAGGACGAAGCCGACGACCTGCTGGCCGCCACCCTCGAACTGGTGCTGCCGCAGACCGACCTGCTGGTCATCGAACACCTGCGCCTGGCGCAATGGCACGCCGATGGCGACATCGATATCGGGGACGCACCGACGCCGATGCACGCCCTGGTCGCGGCGGGCGCGGAATGGGTGCTGGTCCTGGGCAGCCCGCAGCGGCCCGGGCACTACGCCAACATGCTGCTCGGCCCCAACGGCCAAACCGCCACCCTGCCCTGGCAGGCGCCCCCGGACCGCAACGGCGACGCCGGCGGCGTGGCCGCCACCGCCATCGCCGCCATGCTGGCGCGCGGCCTGGAAATGCCGGAAGCCGTGCGCCAAGGCCTGGCGCATGCCGATACCGCGGTCGCCGCCAGCTTCCTGCCGGGCATGGGCCGGCGCATCCCCAACCGGATTCCCGCCCAATGAAAGCGCTGCGTTTCCCCACCGGCCTGTACGGCGTCACCCCCGAATGGGACGACACCGACCGCCTGCTGCTGGCGGTGCGCCAGGCCGCCGACGGCGGCATGCGCTCGCTACAGTTGCGCCGCAAGAACGTGCCCGACGCCGTGCGCGCCGCGCAGGCCCGCGCGTTGGCGCCGCTATGCCGCGAACTCGGCGTGCTGTTCCTGATCAATGACGACTGGCGCCTGGCGCTGGAGGTGGGCGCCGATGGCGCGCACGTCGGCCGCGAGGACGAAAGCCTGGCGCGCATCCGCGCCGAGGCCGGCCCCGACCTGATCCTGGGCGGTTCCAGCTACGACGACCTGGGCCGCGCGCAGGAACTGCTGGCCGCGGGCGCGGACTATATCGCCTTCGGCGCCATGTACGCCTCCAGCGTCAAGCCCGACACCGTGCGCGCGCCGCTCTCGGTCCTGACCGAAGCCCGCCGCCTCACAGACAACTGCGATGCCCCCCGGCCCGCGGTCGTCGCCATCGGCGGCATCACGCCCGACAACGCGCCGCTGGTGGCGCAGGCCGGCGCCGACGCCATCGCCGTCATCACCGCGCTTTTCGAGGCGCCCAGCATCCGGGCCGCCGCGGCCGCATGCTCCGCGCCCTACTCCGTCAACCCCAACCGCAAGCCTTGAACGCCATGTCCAGTAACGCTCAGCTTTTCGAACGCGCCTGCCGCAGCATCCCCGGCGGCGTCAATTCGCCCGTGCGCGCCTTCCGCTCCGTGGGCGGCACGCCGCGCTTCATCAAGCGCGCGCAAGGTCCGTACGTGTGGGACGCGGAAGACAAGCAGTACATCGATTACGTCGGCTCCTGGGGCCCCGCCATTCTCGGCCATTCGCATCCCGAAGTGGTGCGCGCGGTGCAGGAAGCGGCCGTCAACGGCCTGTCCTTCGGCGCCCCGACCGAAGCGGAAATCGAACTGGCCGAAGTGCTGATCTCGCGCCTGCCCTCGCTGGAACAGGTGCGCCTGGTCAGCTCGGGCACGGAAGCGACCATGACGGCCATCCGCCTGGCCCGCGGCGCCACCGGGCGCGCCAAGATCGTGAAGTTCGAAGGCTGCTACCACGGCCATTCGGACAGCCTGCTGGTCAAGGCCGGCTCGGGCCTGCTGACCTTCGGCAACCCCAGCTCGGCCGGCGTGCCGCCGGAATTCGTCTCGCACACGCTGACCCTGGAATACAACAACCTGGACGCCGTGCGCGAAGCCTTCGCCCAGCACGGCGCCGACATCGCCTGCATCATCGTCGAGCCGGTCGCCGGCAACATGAACCTGATCAAGCCGGCCCCGGGCTTCCTGGAAGGCCTGCGCGAAGTCTGCACGCAGCACGGCGCGTTGCTGATCTTCGACGAAGTGATGACGGGTTTCCGCGTCGGTCCGCAAGGCGTGCAGGGCCTGACCGGGGTCCAGCCCGACATCACCACGCTGGCCAAGGTGATCGGCGGCGGCATGCCGGTGGGCGCCTTTGGCGGCAGCGCCGAAATCATGAAGAACATCGCGCCGCTGGGCGGCGTCTACCAGGCGGGCACGCTGTCGGGCAACCCGGTGGCCGTGGCCGCGGGCCTGGCCACGATGCGCCTGATCGGCGCTCCCGGCTTCTACGACAAGCTGTCGACCCAGACCGCCAAGCTGGCCCAAGGCCTGCAGGAACGCGCCCGCGCCGCCGGCCTGGCCTTCTCGGCCGATTCGGTGGGCGGCATGTTCGGCATCTACTTCAGCGACCAGGTGCCGACCTCGTTCGCCGAGGTCTCGGCCTGCGACACGGCGGCGTTCAATCGCTTCTTCCACGCCATGCTGGACCACGGCGTGCACTTCGCGCCGTCCGCCTTCGAAGCGGGCTTCGTTTCGGCCACGCACGACGACGCGGTGATCAAGTCCACGCTGGATATCGCCGAAAAGGTCTTCGCGTCGATGTAGCGACGCCGGGGAGCCGGCCCGCGGCCGCTCCCCTCACGGGGCCTTGTAATGCTCGTACAAGGCCGTCACATCCCGGACGTATGCCTGGGTTTCCGCATAGGGCGGCACGGCGTCGTACTTGCGTACCGCCCCTTCCCCCGCGTTATAGGCCGCCAGCGCCAGATCCAGCCGGCCTGGGTACTGGTCGATCAGCCGGCGCAGATGGCGCGAACCCGCGTTCACATTGGTGGCCGGATCCACCAGCGCCGTCTCCACGTCCGTCACCGACAACAGCGGCGCCGCCGTGGCCGGCATCAGCTGCATCAGGCCCAGCGCCCCCTTGGGCGAGCGCGCATCGCTGCGAAACCCCGATTCGATCGCAATCACTGCTGTTATCAACGCCTGATCCACGCCAGACTCGCGGGCCGCGCGCGCAATCAGCCCGTCGTGCGCCTGCGGCACCTTGAGGTCGCCCCAACGCTGCGCGCGGGTGGCAGAGGACAGCGTCACCAGGCGCGCGCCGTCGCCGGACTTGGGCTCGCATTCCAGACAGACCTTCACGCTGTTGCCGCGCCAGACAGTCCTGGCCTGCGCCCGCTTGTAATACTTAGCGTAGCCCGTGGGTACCTTCATCGACCGCCAGACGCCGTAAGGATCCTTGTAGCGATAGATGTCGGCCGCCTGGGCGGGACTGGCGGGCGCCAGCGCCAGCACGCCCCCTACGACGGCCGCCAGCGCCGCCATGCTGCCGGCGCGCGCCAGAAGGGCGCGCAGGGCCGGCAGGACGGGACGGGGATGGCGGTGCATGGGATCGGGCTCCGTAATCGAGTTCCTATGCTGCGGCGGCAACGCCATTTTGTCGCTAGTACCGACGTCCTAGTCCTGGCCGGACGGTCGCCATCCCAGGAGAAAACCAAGGCAAACAGGGCCAGAACTAGGGCATGCGGCGGAATTTGCCTCACCTACTTTCCAGTAGCCTGATGCCCTTGGGCTAGAATATGACTTAATATTTCCTATGATTACCAAATAATTTCACCTGACGGAAAAGTCAGGCTGGAGAGGCAAGATGGACGCAGAAAACACGCTCCTGCTGACGCTGGACGCCACGACCAACGTCCTGACGGCGGCCTACACGCCGCCCGCGCGTCCCGATGCCGCAGATTCCGCCATTGCGCCCGCCTCGCCAGCCACCGCGGCCGAGACCGACGGCGCAGCCGCCCTCGATGCCGAGGCCAGCGTCGCTGTCGCCGACGATGACGCCGAGCCGCGTCCCCACGCCAATGCCGACCTGCCCAGCTGGGACACCCTGGCGGCCGCAGCAGTCGCTCAAGGCTGGGGCGCCGAAGCGCTCGACAGCCAGGCCGTCCTGACCTTCATCGACCTGTGCCGCCACGCCACGGAAACCGTGCAGGCTCCGGTAGGCCAGGTCATCGACGGCTCGCTCGAGCTGGAGCTGGACGCCGCGCGCATGTCCGCCCTGCTGACCCTGCTCCCGCCCAAGGGCGGCAAGCCTGTCACCCTGGAAGCCGTGCGCCAGGTACTGGCCGAGCGCGGCATCGTCCACGGCATCCTGGAACAGGAACTGATCGACGCCGTTACACAAGGCCGCCGCGAAACCACGCAGATCGCCCGCGGCACGCCGCCCACCCGCGGCACGCCGACCCGCTTCGAAAGCCTGCTGGACCGCCTCAAGCCCCGCGGCCAGGACATCGACGAACTGGCCCAGGTGGACTACCGCGACCTGGGCAGCCTGTTGCTGGTAACGCCCGGCATGCCCCTGATGCGGCGCACGCCGCCCCTGCCCGGCGTGGACGGCGCCACCGTGCTGGGCGAACCGATCCTGCCGGACGAACTGCCCGACACGCCGTTCGCCAGCGACCTGGCCGGCGCCGTCGTCGATCCCGAAGATCCGCTGCTGCTGCGCGCCGCCATCGCCGGCACGCCCACCCTGGTCAGCCACGGCGTGCAGGTCAACCCCATGGTCGAGGTGGACGCCGTCAACCTCAGCACCGGCAACATCCATTTCGAAGGCTCGCTGCTGGTGCGCGGCGACATCGCCGCCACCATGGAAGTCCACGTGACGGGCGACGTAGTCGTCAACGGCACCATGGAGGCCGCGTTGGTCGAGGCCGGCGGCAACGTGACGGTCAAGGGCGGCATCATCGGCCTGGCCGAAGCCCTGCAGGACGCCGCCGCCGCCGCGCGCACCGCCCGCGTCGTCTGTGGCGGCGCGCTGCGCGCCAAGTTCATCGAGAACGCCGTCATCAGCGCGGGCAAGGATGTGGACGTCGAACGCGAGGTCCGCCAGAGCAGCATCGCGGCCGGCGGCGGCGTCAATGTCGGCCCTCCCAACACCCAGCAAAGCGCCATCACCGGCGGCCAGACCCGCGCCATGCAGGCGGTGCGCGCCGGCACCATAGGCTCACCCTCGGGCATTCCGACGCTGGTGCAGGCCGGCCTGGACCCGCACGCGGACATCAAGCGCGCGGCGCTGGCGCGCAAGCGCCAGAAGATGCACGAGGAAAAATCCAAGCTGGAACAACTGCTGATGTTCCTGAAGGCCAATCCCCAGCGCGCCCCGGGCGACGTGGCCGACCGAGCCCGCAATACCCACGTCAAGCTCAGCCAGGACCTGCTGGCGCTGGACGCGGAGGAAGCCCAGCTGGTGCTGGATCTGCAGCCCCTGGCCAGCGCCACCATCCAGGCCGCGCGCCGCTTCTGCAGCGGCGTGACGATTCAGGTGGGCAACAAGGTGCAGGAATTCCTGGAAGACCAGATCGGCGGCAAGGCCGCCGTGGAAGAAGGGCAGATCGTCATCCGCTGACCCCGCCCGCTGGCGCCCTCAGGGCGCGAGCTCCTTGAACCAGACACGCGGCGAAATGCCGCGGTCCGGCCCCAGGATGGAAAAACCGCCGTCCACGGGTATATCCACGCCCGTCATCCACGACGCCGCGTCGGAGCAGGCAAAGCACACGGCCGCGGCGATCTCCTCGCCCGACCCGACCCTCCCCAGCGGATGGAAATGCGCGCCCACCGCGTCCGCGGCCGGGCGCGAACCGCCCGACAACTGTTCCACCGACGGCGACCAGGTCCAGGCAGGCGACACCGCCAGCACCCGCACGCCAGCCGGCGCCAGTTCCACCGCGAAGTTCTTGGTGATCTGCAGCAGCGCCGCCTTGGACGCCGGATAAAGCGCGCGTCCGGCCGCGCCGAACTTGCCGCCCGTGCTGCCCATGTTCACCACCACGCCGCCGCGCCGCAGCAAGGGCGCGGCCAACTGCGTGAAGATGGCGGCCGACACCAGGTTGGTGTCCAGCGTGCTGTGCCATTCCTCGCGCGACGAAGCCAGGCCCCGGTCCGCGTACTGGCAAGCGTTGTTGACCAGGATGTCCAGCCGCCCGAAGCGCGTCACCGCCGCGTCGATGCAGCGCTGTATCTGGCTGTCCTGCCCGATGTCGGTTTCGCAGTACAGCGCGCGGCCGTCCAGTTCCTTTTCAAGTGCGTGCCCGGCCTCGGCATTGCGCCCGACCAGCACCACGTTGGCGCCGGCCGCGGCCAGCCCGCGCGCGATGTCCGCGCCCAGCCCCTGGGTGCTGCCGGTGACGATGGCGGTCTTGCCGGCCAGTCCGGGAAAGCCTGTGAAATCCATGATGAATCCTCGATCAATGCGGCGCGGCGGCCCAGCGCACAGCTTCCGCCACCGGCCCGGTTTGCGCAATCAGGCGCATGCTGGCCAGCGACGCGTCATGCACCGCCGGGTCGGCGGAAGCACAGGCGTCCTGCGCCACCATGACCTCGAATCCAATGTCGGCGGCGTGCCGCACCGTGCCTTCCACCACCGAATGCGTGGCGACTCCCGCCACCACCAGCCGGCGCGCGCCCAATAGCCGCAGCGTCTCTTCCAGCGGCGTGCCATAGAAGGCGCTGATGCGGGTGTGCTTCACCACGAACTCGCGCGCGCTCCCGGCCAGTGGCTGCAGGCCTTCATAGAAGGCGCTGCCCCACTGCCCTTCCGGCACCGCGCCGATGGCGGCCACGTTGCGGAAGATGGGGCAGTTGGCCATCAGGTCGGCGTAATCCGGACGGAACGCGATGCGCACGTGCACGATGGGCAGATCATGGGCCCGCGCCCCGGCCAGCAGCGCCGCGGCGTTGTCCAGCAGACGCTGGCGCGCCCCGCTGTCCGCGTCCAGGCCGACACGGATCTTGCCCTCGGGGTGCAGCACATCATTCTGGAAGTGCAGCGCCAGCACCGCGGCGTCGGCCGCCGTCACACGAACACCTCGAACACGTCGTGCACGTCGTCGCAATTGACCAGGTCCACCCGCTTCATGCGGATGCGCCAGCTGTCGCCCTCGGCGGCCAGCTTGTGGGTGTAGCGGCCCGCCAGTTGGCGCGGCTGGCGCTTGCGCCATTCCGTCATCTGGAAGGTGGAGTGCACCACCAGGTTGCCGGCGGCATCTACCCCCTCGATCTCCATCGCGCCCACCAGCCGCGCGCTGCGCGTGGGTGGCTGCTGCGACCAGTTGCGCGGATGCTCCAGCCGGCGGATGCGCACGTCGCGCAACATGCGGTCTTCCCAGAACAGCGAGATATGGTCGTAAGGGCTTTGCTGGCCCGGCACGCGCGGCATCCAGTACATGCCGTCCGGCGTCCACAGCGCCTGCCAATCATCGTAGCGGCGCTCGTCCAGCAGGCGCGCCTCGCGGTACAGGAACTGCGCGATGCGATGGTAGGCGTCGGCCGGTACCTCGGCCGGCGACAGTCCCTCGGTGCTCACGTCGAAATCCAGGTCTAGCAGCATGAGCGGTCTCCGGTGGCGGCGGCTTCGGTAGCGGCGGGACCGGCTTCCATATAGGTCTTCCAGGCGTCGAACTGGTTGCGCATGGGCAGTTCGCTGGTGCCGTTGACCGACACCATGCCGTCGGCGTCGCTGCGGTCGCTGCCGTGGTAGCGGTGCATGCTGACCCATTCGCCGCCGCGCGTGGCGTTGCCTTCCTGGCAGCGGTTGTAGAGTTCGATGTCGTCTGGCATGACGTTGGACGAGGGCGAATTGATGACGTTGGCGTACAGCATGGCGCGCTTGAACACGCCGTCCGGCGCGCCCTTGCAGCGGAAGGTCTGGATCTCGATCATGGTGCGGTCCACGGCGATCGGCCGGATCACGCGGAACTGCTGGAATACCGTGTGGGGCGAGCCGCTGCCGTAGATCACCGTGTTGTGCCGGTTCATGCCCAGGATCTCGCGGGCGCGCGTCTCGCCATAGGCCGCGGTCAGCGTTTCGAAATGCGCGCGCGACACCGGGTCGCGCTCGGCCGCTCCCGGATTGAAAATGCCTTCCATGTAGCCGTGGCCGTTGGCGTAGGCGCGCAGTTCCAGTTTCTCCCAGAACTCATAAGGTTCGCCGTTGCCGTCCATGATGTGCAGCTCCAGCGGCATCTCGCCCATTTCCTTGGCCTCGTCGCGGGCCGCGGCATAGGAAGATTCGTGCGTGACCCGCGCGTGCATGGTGTCGTGCAGGTTCTCGTAGAACACCTTCCAGTTCGAGCGCTGCATGACGCGGAAGATGCCGCCAGCGACTTCCACCTCGCCCACCGGCGAACGGTCGCAGAGGTTGTCGATCGACGAACGCACGCCGCCCAGGAAATCCTCCAGCGCCGGCCCTTCCTTGGCCTGGCTGGCGAACACAAAGCCGCGATAGCTTTCCACCCGCGCCACCCGGCGCATCGAAAAGGACGGATCGGCGGGATCGTAGGCAGTACCCTCCAGCCCCTGCTTCAAGGGCACGCCCAGATGGCTGCCGTCCAGCTTGAAGGTCCAGGCATGGTAGGGGCAGCGGAAGAACTTGCCGACACAGCCTTCGCCGTCGGCCACCACCTTGGCGCCCTTGTGCGGGCAGCGGTTGTACAGCACGTGCACGCGGCCGTCGGTGGCGCGCACCATCAGCACGTCCTGGTCGCCCAGACGCGTGGTGTGATAGTCGCCCGTCTTCGGCACCTGGCTTTCATGGCCCACATAGATCCAGGCGCGGCCGTAGATCCGCTGCATCTCCAGATCGAAGATGGCAGGGTCGGTATAAACGCCGCGATGCACGCTGTCGCCGCGCACCATCGCGGCCAATTGCTCTTCGGTGTATGACATGTCGGGCTCCTACTTGTTCTCGCTTTCTTTCCAGCGCGCCATCAGCGTGTTCGACGGCAGGGTCTCGTCCAGCAGCTTGGCGGCGGTCTCGCGGCCCGCCACGGGCAGGCCCTTGGGGTCCAGCAGGCCCACCTGCACCAGCACGCTGGCCTGGTCCCAATAGATGTGCTCGTGATAGAGCTTGTCGCCGCGGAATTTGACGATGGCGATGAGCGGGATCTCCACATACTTGCCGGTGGGCTTCACGCCCGGTAGCAGCCAATCGATCTCGGTGGTGTGCGTGAAGCAGAACAGCAGCTCGTCCACGATCTGCGTGGCGCCCACCGTGCGCGACAGCGGCACCAGGCGCGTGTCCGGCGGATTGCTGTTGACGAAGTGGTGCTGGTAGAAGCGGCTCAGTTCCTTGTGGCCCACGCCCCCGGTCATGGTGGGGATATGGTTCACATAGGGCTCGGCCACCATGGTGGCCATCGTCGCCGCCACGTCGCGCGTGCCGAATTCGTATTCGCAATGCTTGTCCCACAGGTAGGAGTAGTCGAACTCCGGCCCGATGGCGCGCTGCAAGGCGGCCATGCTGCGTTGATGCGCCATCAGCGCCGACGGCTTGTCGTAGTGCTCGCCGCCGGTGCGCGCGAACGCGTGGTCCATGCCCGGGTAGACGTAGATCTGCACTCCCGGCTTGCCGCCCAGCGCCTCCAGGATGCGCTGACGCGCTTCCGGCGGACAGAAGCCATCCTGCTCGGCGATGTGCAGCACCAGCCGACCGCGCAATTCCGATGCCTCGTCCAGGCTGTTCTCGATGCCCACACCGTAGTAGCCGATGGCCACGTCCACATCGGTGCGGCAGGCAGCCAGGTAGGCCAGCTTGCCGCCCAGGCAATAGCCCAGCACGCCCACCCCGCCCTGCCTCTCGGGCAGCCCGCGCAGCGTGGCGATGGTGGACGCGATGTCCTGCAAGCCCAGCTCAACGTCAAAGCCCTGGTAGAGCTCGAACGCGCGCGGCATGTCGGCCGGGCCGTCGGTCAACTGGATGCCCGGCTGCTGGCGCCAGAACAGGTCCGGCACCAGCACCACATAACCTTCCTCGGCCAGCAGCTGCGCCGCCCGGCGCATGAAGTCGTTCACGCCGAAGATCTCCTGGCACAGCACCAGGCCCGGGCCATGCCCGGACGCCGGCACGGCCAGATAGGCGCCGAAGGACTTGCCGTCATGCGAGGCCACCGTCACTTCGCGCGTCGTAATGTTCTGGGTCATACGTATCTCCTTATTGCGGATGTCCGCCCTACTTCATCTGGCAGGCTGCGGCGAAAGGGTCCTGGTACTGGGTCAGCACCGTGCCCGACAGCTTATTCGACAGCTTGCCCCCCGCCCCCGCCTCGACGATGCGCAGGTAATAGTTCTGCACCGGATACTGGTTGCGGTTGAACTTGAAATCGCCCCGCACCGACTTGAAATCCGCGCGCCGCAGCGCCGGACGCAGCGCGTCAGCCTCCAGCTTGCCGCCCGTCTGGCGTACCGCGCTATCCAGCAACATGGCCGCGTCATAGCCCTGCGAGGCATACAGCGTGGGGCTGCGGTTATAGGTCTTCTTGAAGTCCTCGACGAACTTGCGGTTGGCCGGGTTGTCCAGTTCCAGCGCCCACTGCGAGGTATTGCGCATGCCCTCGATGGGCGCGCCGACCGCCGCGATCGTGTCCTCGTCGCCCGAGAAACCCGGCGCCAACAACGCGATCTCCTTGGACAGCCCGGCGCCATTGAACTGCTTGATAAAGTTCACGCCCATGCCGCCCGGCAGAAAAAAGAACACCGCATCCGGCTTGCTGGCGCGCAGCCGCGTGATCTCCACGCCATAGTCCAGCTGCCCGAGTTGGGTATAGATCTCTTCCGAAAGCCCGCCCTTGTACAGCCGTTTGAAACCATTGAGCGACTCCCGCCCGCCCGGATAGTCCGGCGCGATCAGCGCCACGCTCTTGTAGCCCTGGTCGCTGGCGTACTTGCCCATCGCGGCCGGAATATCCTCGTTCTGCCACGCGACCGCGAAGAAATTCGGATTACAGCCCGCGCCCGCATAGTTTTCCGGCCCGGTATTGGTACTCAGGTAGATGGTGCCCGACTGCAGGATGGCCGGCATCACCGGCAGCAGCACGTTCGAGAACACGATGCCCGTCATCACATCCACCCGGTCGCGCTTCAACAGCCGCTCCACCGCCTGACGGCCGGCGTCCGCCTTCTGCTGATCGTCCGCCACCACCACTTCCGCCGGCAACCCGCCCAGCTTGCCGCCCGTATGCTGCAGCGCCAGATTGAAGCCGTCGCGGATCTCGTTGCCCAGCGCCGCGCCCGGCCCCGACAGCGTGGTCAGCAAGCCCACCTTGACCTTGTCCGCCGCCGTGGCGCTCGCCGCCGCCGTCATGCACACCAGCGCAGCCAGCGCGCGCCGGCTCCATAGATTTCGATTCATGAGCCACCCCGTTATCCCCGCCCGGCCACGCCGGCGGAAAGCTGACAGAACCCGTCTGCCGTCGGACTACGCATGCTGCCGAACAACGCCGCCAGCTTACGCGTCGCGGCGCCGCCCTCCAACCAACACGCGAAGGGCCTGCCGGCTAGATTAGGCCGCGCCCGGGGGCCGCTCTATCCGGATTCCGTCAGCCTTATCCGGGAATCACTTAATTCCAAGTCCTTGACGTTTAAATTACCCTCGGCAGTAACACGGGAGCGTTCCCGTCCCGGAGGCATCCATGCACGGCTGGTCCCGACTCACGCTAGCGCCCCTGCTCAAACGGCGCGTCTTCAGCTCCACCCAGCAGGACGAGACGCGCACCCTCGTCTCCGAAGCCCTGAAAGAACACCGCCTCACCTGGAAAGGCGGCCGCGTCGATGCCGAACTGAACCGCGGCCGCTTCGGTTCACTGACCGTCTGTACGCTGCGCTACGGCGCCGAAGTCCACATCGAACCCGACCGCCTGCAGGACTTCATGCTGGTCCAGGTCCCCCTGCGCGGCCGCGCCTGTATCGAATGCGGCAACGACCGCGTCGACGCCGACCCCGACTGCGCCGCCGTCATCGCCCCCAACCGCCCGCTGAAGCTGCACTGGGAAGCCGGCTGCGAACAACTGCTGCTCAAGATCCCCCGCGGCAAACTCGAAGCCATCGGCCTGCGCGCCTTCGGCGAGGCCGCCACCCGCCCGCTAGACTTCAGCCCCGCCCTGCGCCTGGACAATCCCGTCGGCGCCGTCTGGCGCAGCATGGTCGAAAGCCTGATCCACCTGCTGCCCACCCTGGACGACGGCGCCCCGCGCCCGCCCGCCGCCTGGCTCGAACACCTGGAAGACACCTTGGTGCTGCACCTGCTCTACAACCAGCCCAACAGCTGGCAGGCGCACGCCGGTATCGCCCCCGCCGTCCCGCGGCGGCTGAGCGCCGCCGAAACCTATATGCGCGACCACCTCGCCGCCCCGCTTACCCTGGCCGACATCGCCCGCCACGCCGGCGCCAGCGCCAGCGCGCTGACGCGCCTGTTCCAGGAACACCGCGACACCACGCCGATGAACGCGCTGCGGGCGCTGCGGCTGGACGAAGCCAGGAGCCGGTTAAGGACGAGCACAGCCGCCAGCGTCACGGAAGTGGCGCTGGGAGTAGGGTTCGGACATTTGGGACGGTTCTCGGAGTACTACCGCGAACGTTTCGGAGAATTGCCGCGCGAGACGCGGCGGGTGATGGGGTGAAATAGAAATGCGCGCACACGCAAAGACGACTGCGCACCACCAGTAACGAAACCATGGCACGCATGCCCTCGCGTATGCCTCAAGAGGCCGCCCGGGCGGCCTCTTGAGGCGGGCACCGCAAGATCTTCGGCACTAAAGCAACGCCGAACAGAATCCCAAGAACGCCACCCGCCCCAGCTGACGCCAACAGCAATTGACGAAGCCCGGCGCGGCGGCGGCCCCGCGTGCGCGGGGCGTCGATAAGCCCGACGGAATCCGTAGGGAAGGCCGCAGGCCTGGACGAGGATGAGGCAGGGGAAGTCCGGAGCGAAGGCTCCGGACCGCAATCGCAGCCCCGCGCATGCCGGGCCGCCGCCGCGCCGGGCGTCTCAAGAACCAGCAACCGCCACCGAACGCGACAGTGCCGAGGAGCCAATCGTCTCAAGAACGCCATGCCCGCAAAAAAAGCACCGAAGATCAGCAATCAACCAATCCTCGGCGCCCAGGAGCAACCGGCAATTACTGCGCCGGCACCACAGCAGTAACTTCAATCTCAACCTTGGCCCGATCCTCAACCAGATCCGCCACTTCCACCGCCGTCATCGCCGGAAAATGCCGGCCGATGTACTCGCGGTAATGCTTGCCGATAGCCGGATAGGCCGCCACGTACTCGTCCTTATCCGTCACGTACCACGTCATCCGGACGATATGCTCAGGCTTCGCGCCGCCCTCGGCCAGAATCGCGACGATGTTCGCCAGCGTCTGCCGCACCTGATCGGCCAGATCGTCCGACTCGAACTGCTGCTGGCCATTCCACCCCACCTGCCCGCCCACAAACACGAGCTTGCTGCCCACCTGCATCTCAGTGAGCACGCCATTCGAATAGCCCCGGGGCGCCATCCAATCCGGCGGTTGCAGAATCTTCATAACGTCATCCTATATTTAAGAAAAGCAAACGATCCCCGCCGCTTACGCCGCGGGAACCAGATAAGCCTGCATGCGTTCCCGCAGATCCGCAGGCAGCGGCATGGACTTCATCGTCCGCAAATCCACCGTCACGATCGTCAGCGTCGCCGACAAACGCAACTGGCCATCCGGCCCCTCGAAACGCACCAACGCCTTGAACGACGCGCCGCCGATGCGCTGCACTTCCAGCACCTGGCGCAAACGCTCGTGCCAGCGGCTGGGCGCGCTGAAATCGCACTGCACCGACGCCATCGGCGTACCGATGTGCCGCTCCACGTGCAGCGCATGAAACGGCAACCCCATGCCCTTGTCGAACCACTCCTCGACAAAGTCATTGATCATCTCGAAATAGCGAGGATAGAAAACAATGCCCGCCGGATCGCAATGACGGAAGCGGACTTCGACCTGGCTGATGAAAGGGGCTGCCATGGAATTTCCTTGTTGCCGGTTCAGGCCATCTTGCGCAGCGCAAACCGCTGCAGCTTGCCGGTTTCGGTGCGCGGCAGCGCCTCGACAAACTCGATGGCACGGGGATACTTGTAGGGCGCGATATTGGCCTTCACGAACTGCTGCAGCGCCGCGACCAGCTCATTGCCGGCCTCATAGCCCGGCTTCAGCACCACGAACGCCTTCACCACCTGGCCGCGCTCATCGTCCGCCGCGCCCACCACGCCGCACTCCGCCACGGCTTCGTGACGCAACAGCGCGTCCTCGACCTCAGGTCCAGCGATGTTGTAGCCGGCCGAAACGATCATGTCGTCATTGCGCGCCTGATAAAAGAGGTAGCCATCGTCGTCCTGCAGGAAGGTATCCCCCGGCAGGTTCCAACCCTGCTGCACGAAACGCAGCTGGCGCTCGTCCGCCAGATAGCGGCAGCCGGTCGGACCCTTGATCGCCAGCCGGCCCACCGTGCCATTCGGCACCGGCTTCATCTCGTCATCCACGATCTGCGCCACATAACCCGGCACCACGCGGCCGATGGCCCCCGCCCTGACCGACTCTGGCGGGCTCGACACGAACACATGGATCATTTCCGTGCCGCCGATGCCGTCGATCATCTCAATGCCGCTAGCCTGCTTCCACAGCTGGCGCGTCGCGTCCGGCAGCGCCTCGCCCGCCGAAACGCTCTTCTGCAGCGACGACAGGTCGAACTTGCCGACCAGCGCCGCCATCTGGCGGTAGAACGTCGGCGCCGTGAACACGATGGTGGCGCGGAAATCCTGGATCAGCTGCAGCAGGCTTTCCGGCGACAGCTTCTCAGCCAGCACCGTGCTCGCGCCCACCCGCAGCGGGAAGCACAGCAGTCCGCCCAGGCCGAAGGTGAAAGCCAACGGTGGCGTGCCGCAGAAAATATCGTCCGGACCCGGCTTGATCACATGCTTGGGGAACAGGTCGCACATTGCCAGCACGTCGCGGTGGAAGTGCATGCAGCCCTTGGGCGCGCCGGTCGTGCCACTGGTGAAGGCGATCAGGCAGACATCGTCGGCCGCCGTATCGCAAGCCTTGAAATCGTCCGGCTTGCCCGCGGCCAACGCGTCCAGCGCATCCGGCGCCTTATCGTTGAAGTACATGACCTTCGTCAGGCCCGGGCAATGATGCTCATGGCTGGGCTGCGTGCAGAACTCCGCCTCGTCCTTCAGGCGGGCATCACACAGCACCGCCTGGATCTGCGCCTTGTCGATGATCTGCTTGAGCTCCTTGGCGCGCAGCAGCGGCATCGTCGGCACCGTGACCAAGCCCGCCTTGATCGCCGCCAACCAGGACGCGGCCATCATCGGATTGTTCGGCCCGCGCAGCAGCAGGCGGTTGCCCGGCACCAGGCCCATGTCCTCGGCCAGCACGCGCGCAATTCGATTGGTCAGCGCGGCCAGCTCGCGGTAGGTCATGGCGGCCGGCTTGCCGTCCTGGCTCCAGCGCAGCGCGACGCGCTCGCCATGGCCGCGTTCGACCATGGCGTCCACCAGCTCGACCGCGCAATTGAAGCGTTTCGGATAGGCCACGTCGGGGCCGTCGAGCAGGAACTCTGGCCATTGTTCGCCCGGGGGCAGATTGTCCCGGGCGAAAGTGTCGATGTGGGCGGATGCTTCCATGGAATTCCCCTTGCTATTGCGGTGTTTTTGCTGTGCCGGGACGACGGAGCTCGATGGCTGCCTTACGCCTTCAGCAGTTCACGGGCAATGATCAACTTCTGCACTTCGGTCGCGCCTTCGTAAATCCGCAGCGCGCGTATTTCCCTGTAAAGCTTTTCCACCGGCATCCCCGACACCACGCCCGCGCCGCCGAACATCTGCAAGGCGCGGTCGATCACGGTCTGAGCCGATTCCGTGGCCGTCATCTTGGCCATTGCCGCTTCGCGCGTGGTGCGCTGCTTCAGCACATCGCGCATCCAGGCCGCGCGGTATGTCAGCAGCGCCGAAGCGTCTATGGCGGTCGCCATGTCGCCCAGCGCGGCCTGCGTCAATTGCAGGTCCGACAAGGTCTGGCCAAACATGCGTCGCGACTTGGAGCGCGCCAGCCCTTCGTCCAGCGCCCGGCGTGCAAAGCCCAGCGC
Organism: Achromobacter sp. D7-1; assembly: GCF_059760445.1. Classification (NCBI taxonomy): domain Bacteria; kingdom Pseudomonadati; phylum Pseudomonadota; class Betaproteobacteria; order Burkholderiales; family Alcaligenaceae; genus Achromobacter; species Achromobacter sp. D7-1. The sequence goes on from NZ_JCBAMT010000034.1 coordinate 21,109, forward strand.
CGCCGCCGCCACCGAGGCACGGAAGATGTCCAGCGTCATCATGGCCAGCTTGAAGCCCTGGCCCGCGTCGCCCAGCCGGTGCGACACCGGAATGCGGCAGTTGTCGAACGTGATGGTGGCCAACGGGTGCGGCGCGATCAGCTCGATACGTTCGCTGACCTCGAAGCCCGGCGTATCGGCGTCCACCACGAAGGCGCTGATGCCGCGCGCGCCGGGGGCTTCGCCGGTGCGTGCGAACACGCAATAGAAGTCCGCGATGCCGCCGTTGGAAATCCAGGTCTTGGCGCCGTTCAGCACGTAATGGTCGCCGTCCAGCTTGGCTTCGCAGGCCATCGCCGCCACGTCCGAGCCCGCGTCGGGTTCCGACAGCGCGAAGGCCGCGATGGCTTCGCCGCGGGCCACGCGCGGCAGGTAGCGCTGGCGCAGCTCGTCCGAGCCCATCAGCGAAATGGCGCCGCTACCCAGGCCCTGCATGGCGAAGGCGAAATCAGCCAGCCCTTCGTGGCGGGCCAGGGTTTCGCGCAGGATGCAGACGGCGCGGGAATCCACTTCCGGCAGCGCGCCGCCCCAGGCGCCGCCAGGGCCGCCCGCGACCGCGTAGCGCAGCCAGCCGGCCTCGCCCATGGCGCGCACCAGCTTCTTGCAGGCGCCGTCGGCGTCGTGGTGATCCACGTCGCCCAGGGACGCCTCGCACCAGGCGTCGACCTCGTGCGCCAGCTTGCGGTGCGCATCGTCGAAAAACGGCCAATCCAGCCAGCTTGCGTCGCGCATGCTCAATCCCCTTGGAAGACGGGCTTTTGCTTGGCCACGAAGGCATCGTAGGCGCGGCGGAAATCACGCGTCTGCATGCAGATGGCCTGGGCCTCGGCTTCGGCCTCGATGGCCTCGTCCACGCCCATGTTCCATTCCTGGTGCAACAGCTTCTTGGTCACGCCGTGGGCGAAGGTCGGCCCCGCGGCCAATTGCGCGGCCAGCGTCTGCGCGGCGTCGGCCAGCGCGCCCGGTTCATGCAGGGCGTTGAAGAAGCCCCAGCTGGCGCCCTCTTCCGCCGTCATGGCGCGGCCCGTGTAAAGCAGTTCGGAAGCGCGGCCCTGGCCGATCATGCGCGGCAGCAGGGTGCAAGCGCCCATGTCGGCGCCGGCCAGACCCACGCGCGTGAACAGGAAGGCAGTCCGCGCGGCGGGCGTGCCCAGGCGCATGTCCGAGGCCAGCGCCACCATCGCGCCGGCGCCTGCGCAGATGCCGTCGACCGCCGCCACGATGGGTTGCGGGCAGGCGCGCATGGCCTTGACCAGGTCGCCCGTCATGCGGGTGAAGTCCAGCAGCTCGGGCATGGTCATCTTGGTCAGCGGCCCGATGATCTCGTGCACGTCACCGCCGGAGCAGAAGTTGCCGCCCGCGCCCGTCACCACCACAACCTTGATGTCGGTAGCGTACACCAGCGCGCGGAACAGGTCGCGCAGTTCGGCGTAGGAGTCGAACGTCAGCGGATTCTTGCGCTCGGGGCGGTTCAGCGTCACCGTGCCGATCTTGCCGTCGGCCGACACCTGCCACAGGAACGTCTTGGCCTGGTAGCCGGCAAACGGACGCTTGTGGTGCTTCATGGTGTGCTCTTCAGGCTGGGTGCTCATGGTGTCTCCGTTCGTGAATTGGGTGGGTGGATGGGGCGCCGGCGTCAGCCGGTCATCACTTCGCCGCCGTCTACGGCAATGGCCTGGCCGTTGACCGAGGCCGAGGCCGGCAAGGCCAGCCAGGCGACCGTCTCGGCCACTTCCTCGGGCTGCACCAGCCGGCCCTGGGGGTTGCGTTCGGCCAGCTTGGCGCGGGCCTCGTCCGCGGTCATGCCGGTCTTGTCGACGATGTTCGAGACCGCGCCGCGCACGATGTCGGTTTCCGTGTAGCCGGGGCAGACGGCATTGACCGTGATGCCCTTCTGCGCGGTTTCCAGCGCCAGCGAGCGGGTCAGCCCGATCACGCCATGCTTGGCGGCGCAATAGGCGCTGACGTAGCCATAGCCGATCAGGCCGGCCGTACTGGCCACGTTGATTACCCGACCCCATTTTTCCTGCAGCATGCCGGGCAAGGCGGCCTGGATGCAGTGGAAGGTGCCGGTCAGGTTGACGTCCAGCATGGACTGCCACAGCGCCGCGTCGGTACGGTCAAAGCGCTGGCTGACCGCCTGGCCGGCGTTGTTCACCAGCACCAGCACCGGACCGAACTCGGCCTCCGCCTGGGCGAAAGCCGCCCGCACCGAGGCCTCGTTGGCGATGTCGGCGCTGACGGCCTGCACCTGGCCCAGGCTGGCCAGGCTGTCGGTGGCGGCGTCCAGCGCCGCGCCGTCGCGGCCCAGCAGCGTGACGCGCGCGCCGCGCTGCAAGAGCGCCCGGGCGCAGGCCAACCCGATGCCGCGGGCGCCGCCCGTCACCAGGGCGTGGCGTCCGGCCAGCGGGAGCGGAGTTGCGTTCATTTGATGTCCAGTTGCGCCATGGCGGCGGCGCGTTCGAAGTTGGTTTCCAGTTGGCGCTTGCCGGCGAAGTACTGCCTCGGCCACGAAACATCACGGTAGCCCACCCGCGCCGCTTCGCGTAGCGTCCAAGAGGCGTCAGCCAAATGGGGACGCGCCAGGGCGCAGAGGTCGGCGCGACCCGAGGCGATGATGCCGTTGGCGTGGTCGGCCTCGAAGATGGCGCCCACCGCGATGGTCGGGATGCCGGCCTCGTTGCGCACGCGATCGGCGAAGGGGGTCTGGAACATGCGGCCGTAGACCGGCTTCTCTTCCTTGCTGACCTGGCCGGACGAGCAGTCGATCATGTCGGCGCCGGCGTCCTTGAAATGACGCGCGATCGCCACCGCGTCATCGGCGGTGATGCCGCCTTCGACCCAGTCGCTGGCGGAAATCCGCACCGACATGGGCTTGGTCTCGGGCCAGACGGCGCGGACCGCGTGGAACACTTCCAGCGGAAAGCGCAGGCGGTTCTCCAGGCTGCCGCCGTATTCGTCGGTGCGATGATTCGTCAGCGGCGAGATGAAGCTGGACAGCAGGTAGCCGTGGGCGCAGTGCAGCTCCAGCCAATCGAAACCCGCCTGCTCGGCGCGGCGCGCGGCGGCGACGAAGTTGTCGCGCACGTCGTCCATGTCGGCGCGCGTCATGGCTTGCGGCGTCTGCGACACGCCTTCGATATACGGCAGGGCGGACGCCGACATCAGCGGCCAGTTGCCCTCGGCCAGCGGGTGGTCGATCTTCTGCCAACCCAACTGCGTGGAACCCTTGCGGCCGGCGTGGCCCAGCTGCAGGCCGATGCGCGCATCGCTGTTGCCATGCACGAAGCCGACGATGCGGGCAAACGCGTCGCGCTGTTCGTCATTCCACAGACCCGGGCAGCCCGGCGTGATGCGGCCGTCCGGCGACACGCAGGTCATCTCGACCATGACCAGCCCGGCTCCGCCCATGGCGCGCGCGCCCAGGTGCACAAGATGGAAGTCCCCCGGCACGCCATCGGTGCAGGAATACATGGCCATCGGCGACACCATGATGCGGTTCTTCAGCCGCACGCCGCGCGCCTGGTAAGGCGTCAGCATGGGAATCGCGGGCCGCTGGCCCGGCGCGCCGGCGGCGCCAGCACGTTCCGCGATCCAGCGCTCGAAGCCTTCCAACCAGGCCGGATCGCGCAGCCGCAGATTCTCGTGCGAAATCCGCTGCGAGCGGGTCAGCAGCGAATAGGCGAACTGCTCGGGTTCCAGGTCGGCATAGCGCTCGACGTTCTCGAACCATTCGGTGGAGTTGCGGGCGGCATTCTGGATCTTCAGCACTTCGACGCTGCGCACTTCTTCGTAGTGCTTCAGGCCAGCTTCCACGCTGCCCTCTGCGCCGCTCAGGCAACGCGCCAGTTCGATGGAATCCTCCAGCGCCAGCTTGGTGCCGGAGCCAATCGAGAAGTGCGCGGTGTGGGCGGCGTCGCCCATCAGCACCACCGGCACGCGACGCTCGCCGCGGGCGGTATCCAGCGTGTTCCAGTGCACCCAGGTATTGCAGATGACGCGCGGGAATCGGATCCAGATGGCCGAGCCGCGCAGGTGCGTGGCGTTGCTGATCAGCGGGTTGCCATCCAGCCAGGGCGCGAACAGCTTTTCGCAGTAGGCAATGCCCTCTTCCTGGCTCATCTGCTCGATACCGGCCGCCTGCCAGGTTTCCTCGGGCGTTTCCACGATGAAGGTGGACATGCCGTCTTCGTAGCGATAGGCGTGCGCCTGGAACCAGCCGTGCTCGGTCTGCACGAAAGCGAAGGTGAAGGCGTCGAACACCTTCTTGGTGCCCAGCCACACGAAACGGCAGCGGCGCTGGTCGATGTCCGGGTGGAAAGTGTCCGCGTAGCGCGTGCGGACCTGGCTGTTGATGCCGTCCGAGGCGATCACCAGGTCGGCGTCGTATTCGCGGGCAATGGCCTGGTCGTCCTGCACGAAGTTCTCGAACACCAGCTTCACGCCCACATCCTCGCAGCGCGCCTGCAGGATGTTCAACAGCTTCTTGCGGCCAATGCCGATGAAGCCGTGGCCGCCGCTGCGGATGCTGCGGCCCTTGAAGTTGATGTCGATGTCATCCCAGTGGTTGAAGGCGTCGCCGATGGTCTGGGCGGAAACCGGATCGGCCTCGCGCAGGTTCTGCATGGTGGCGTCGGAAAACACCACGCCCCAGCCGAAGGTGTCGTAAGGGCGGTTGCGCTCGATCACGGTGACTTCGTTGGCGGGGTCCTGCAGCTTCATGAGCAGACCGAAATACAGGCCGGCGGGGCCACCGCCGATGCAGACTATTTTCATTGCCGTAACGCTCCGTGGTAAGCGACTACCGCTCTGAATTCCTGGAGCTGGGGCCGCAGATATTTAAACCTGGATAGTTTAGGCTTGAAATATATACCTGAAGATGGCGGGGTGCAAATGGGGAAAGTATCTAGATAGTCTGCGAATTTAAAATGGGGACGAACTAGAAGCTTTGGGAACGGAATCCCGGCCTCGTGGCCAGCATCCCTGAGCCAGTCCAGGTGCCTGGAACCCATTCCCAGGAGACCACCCGCACCCCGCTCACCGCATGCGCAAGCGCAAGCGCGCAAGCGAACACAATCGCAATCCAAGAAATCACGTATGTCATTTCCGGCCGCCCGCGCGGCCGAAAATGACGGGCAACCCAAGCCCCCCCCTTGAACACAGATCCAGCAGCGCATCAAACCAAGAAGCACGTAGCCCGTCGGCGCGAGCGCCTGGGTGGCGAGCAACCTCGATGCGCCCGAGGGAATCTGAAGGAGCCGCCGCAGGCGGTGACGAAGATGACGACGGGGCAGTCCGGAGCGAACGCTCCGGACCGCAATCGTGGGCGCTCGCCACCCAGGCGCCCGCGCCGACGGGCGGCCTACGAAGCGCCACGGCCCTAGCACCGGCCACGAGCACTAGTGCTAGCACTCACCAGACACAAAAAAAGCGGCGCATAAAAGCGCCGCCCTTCTCACCCCTCAGCAAGCAAAATCAGCGCTTGCCCTTCTGCTTCAGCTGCGACAAATCCCGCACCGCGCCGCGATCCGCCGACGTCGCCAGGGCCGCATAGGCCTGCAGCGCCTGCGACACGACACGTTCGCGTCCCACCGGCTCCCAGCCATCAGCACGAGCATCCATCGCCGCGCGGCGGCGCGCCAGTTCCTCGTCCGACACCGCCAGATGCATCTTGCGGTTCGGGATATCGATCTCGATCACATCGCCCTCTTCCACCAGGCCGATCGTGCCGCCTTCCGCCGCTTCCGGCGAAGCGTGGCCGATCACCAGGCCCGACGAACCGCCCGAGAAGCGGCCATCGGTGAACAGGGCGCAGGTCTTGCCCAGGCCCTTGGACTTCAGGTACGACGTGGGGTACAGCATTTCCTGCATGCCCGGGCCGCCCTTCGGGCCTTCGTAGCGGATCACCACCACGTCGCCCGCGACGATCTTGTCGCCCAGGATGCCTTCCACGGCGTCGTCCTGGCTTTCGAAGACGCGCGCGCGGCCAGTGAAGACCCATTGCGACTCGTCCACGCCGGCCGTCTTCACGATGCAGCCCTTCTCAGCCAGGTTGCCGTACAGCACGGCCAGGCCGCCGTCCTTGGAATAGGCGCTTTCCTTGCTGCGGATGCAGCCGGTCTTGCGGTCGGTGTCCAGCGTCAGGAAGGTTGCGTCCTGGCTGAAGGCCACCGTGGTCGGGATGCCGCCAGGCGCCGCGCGGTAGAACTTCTGCGCTTCCTCGCCAGCGCCGCCAGCCACGTCCCATTGCTTGATCGCATTGCCCAGCGTGCCGCTGTGCACGTTGCCGCAGGACAGGTCCAGCAGGTCCGCGCGCGCCAGTTCACCCAGGATGCCCAGGATGCCGCCGGCGCGGTGCACGTCTTCGATGTGGTACTTGTCGGTGGCGGGCGCCGCCTTGCACAGGCACGGCACCTTGCGCGAAATGCGGTCGATGTCGGCCATGGTGAAATCCACGCCGGCTTCCTGCGCCGCGGCCAACAGGTGCAACACCGTGTTGGTCGAACCGCCCATGGCCACGTCCAGCGCCATGGCGTTCTGGAACGCGCTCTTGGTGGCAATGCTGCGCGGCAGGACCGACTCGTCCTCTTCCTGGTAATAGCGGCGGCACAAGTCCACCACCAGGCGGCCGGCCTGCTCGAACAGGCCCTTGCGCCAGGCGTGCGTGGCGACGATGGTGCCGTTGCCCGGCAGGGCCAGGCCGATGGCTTCGGTCAGACAGTTCATCGAGTTGGCGGTGAACATGCCGGAACAGGAGCCGCAGGTCGGGCAGGCGCTGCGTTCGACTTCAGCCACTTCGGCATCCGATACCTTGGGGTCGGCGGCCTTGATCATGGCGTCGATCAGGTCGATCTTGGCGATGATCTTGCCGTCGGAGGGCGACTTGACCTTGCCCGCTTCCATCGGGCCGCCCGACACGAACACCACCGGGATGTTCAGGCGCATGGCGGCCATCAGCATCCCCGGGGTGATCTTGTCGCAGTTCGAGATGCAGACCATGGCGTCGGCGCAATGCGCGTTGACCATGTACTCGACCGAGTCGGCGATCAGTTCGCGCGAGGGCAGCGAATACAGCATGCCGCCGTGGCCCATGGCGATGCCGTCGTCCACGGCGATGGTGTTGAATTCCTTGGCGACGCCGCCCGCGGCTTCGATTTCCTTGGCGACCAGCGCCCCCAGGTCGCGCAGGTGCACGTGGCCCGGCACGAACTGCGTGAACGAGTTCACTACCGCGATGATCGGCTTGCCGAAGTCGTCGTCCTTCATGCCTGTGGCGCGCCACAGGGCGCGGGCGCCGGCCATATTGCGGCCGTGGGTCGATGTGCGGGAGCGGTAGTGCGGCATGGTTTGTCTCGGGCTGTAGCTGTTAGCGTAGGCGGCAAAACGTTAAATAATACGCTGGTTCCGGCCGCGTCCGCCCGCCGGCCGCCCCCGGGGACGCCACGGCGGCCATCAGGCGGACGCCATGCCGCGGGCCGCGAATGCGCTGGGCGGCTCGCCCACGGCCTTGCGGAACATGGCCGCAAAGGCGCTGGGGCTTTCGTAACCCAGGTCCAGCGCCACCTCCAGCACGCGCTCGCCGCGCGCCAGCCGCTCCATCGCCGCCAAGAGCCGCGCCTGCTGGCGCCAGCGGCCGAAGGTCATCCCGGTGTGCCGCAGGAACAGGCGGTGCACGGTCTTCGGGTCCACCCCCAGCGCGCGCGCCCAGTCGGCCGCGCCGTCCTGGCGTTCCGGGTGGCGCACGATGGCGCGGCAGATGCGGGCCAGGCGGGGCTCGGATGGCTGCGGCAGATGCAGCGGCAGCACCGGCTCCTGGCGCAGTTCATCCAGCAGCAACATCATCAGCCGGCCGTCGCGCGTGTCGGGCGCCCAGTCCAGCGGCACTTCGGCCGCCGCCACCATCAGCTCCCGCAGCAAGGGAGAAATCGACAGCACGCAACATTCCGCCGGCAGATGGGCGGCCGCGCCCGGCTCCACGAAGACCGTGCGCATGCGCGGCTCGCCGCTCATGCGCAGGCCGTGCGAGACCCAAGCCGGCACCCAGACGCCGCGCGTGGGCGGCACCACCCAGATGCCGGCGTCGGTATCCACCACCATCACGCCGGAGATCGCATAAAGCAGCTGGGCGCGGCGGTGACGGTGGCGGCGGACGCGGTGGCCATCTTCGTAGTCCACCGCCAGCCCGGCCACGGGCCGGCGCGAGGATTCATAGGGAAACAGGTCCAGGTCCGCGGGCTTGTACGGTGTGCGGGCGCGGGACGTGGGGTCGGGCTTGTCCATTTTGCGACGATTGCGATTGAAATGGCGTGGGATGGTCTGGCCAGTGTACCCACGCCCGGACTTCACCCGCGCAGCGCCAGCAATGACTCCTGCAAGTGCCGCAGGCCCCGGCTGAGGGGCTTGTCCCGCCGCAGCACGATGGCCAGGCTGCGCGACAGGCGTGGCGCAAGCGACCGCACTGCCAACGCCTGGCGCCGGCCTGCGCCCGACACCGCCAGCCTGGGCAGGATCGCGCAGCCCAGGCCGGCGGCGACGATCTCCTTCATGGCCTCGGTGCTGCCCAGCTCCATCACGGGCTTGGCGGCCACGCCGGCTTCCTCGAACCAGTCGTCCACCAGACGGCGGGTGCGCGCGCCGGGCTCGAACAGCACCAGCGGCAGCTGCGCCAGCGCCTGCGGCGTGGCGGCGGCGGGAATGGCGGCCGCATCGCGGGCGGGAAAGATCGCCACGAACTCGTCCTCCAGCACCGGCGTAACCTGGAACATGCGTCCCGGCGCGGGCAAGGTGACCAGGCCGATGTCCAGCGTGTTGTTCTCCAGCCCGCGCAGCATGTCGGCCGTGTTGCCGGTGCTGGCCACGATGTCCAGGGCCGGAAAGCGCCGCCGCAGATCGGCCAGGATCGGCGGCAGCAGATAGGTGCAGGCGGTGGCGCCGGTGCCCAGGCGCACCCGGCCGGACACCTGGGACGCATGCGCGGTCATGGCAAGTTCCGCCTGCCCCAGCGCGGCGTCGATGACCCGCACGTGGTCCAGCAGTTCCAGCCCGGCCGCGGTCGGGCCGGCGCGGCGACCGATGCGTTCCACCAATTTCAGGCCGAAGCGCCGCTCCAGCTGGCGGATCTGCAGGCTGACGGCGGGCTGGGTCACGCCGCCCCGCTCCGCGGCGGCGGAAAAACTGCCCAGTTCGATCACCAGCGCAAAGGTGCGCAGATGGTCCAGGTTGAGGCCGCGCATCGCTCTATCCAAAGTTTTACTTATGAAAATCATAATAGACCAAAGCTTTATTAATAAATAAGCTTGCGCGACACTGGCGGCTTGTTTCTTCACTCCCATTGCCACGGCCTGCTCATGTCGTCCCCCGCCCCCACCATCCTCATCCGCGACAGCGCGGAAGCCGATCTTCCCGCCATCAAGACCATCTACGCGCACCATGTGCAGCACGGCGCGGCCTCGTTCGAATTGGATCCGCCGTCCATCCAGGACATGCGCCAGCGCCGCGCCGCCGTGCTGGAAAAGGAAATGCCGTATCTGGTCGCAGAGATCAACGGCGAGGTGGTGGGCTACGCCTACGTCACCCCGTACCGCCCGCGCCCGGCCTACCGCCACACGGTGGAGGACTCGGTGTACGTGAAGGCGGGCCGCTCCGGCCTGGGCATAGGCGGCAAGCTGCTGGCCGCGCTGATCGAGCGCTGCACCGCCGCCGGCTGGCGCCAGATGCTGGCCGTGGTGGGCGACAGCCGCAACGCCGCTTCCCTGGCGCTGCACGCCAGCCAGGGCTTCCATCCCGCCGGCACCTTGCGCTCGGTGGGACACAAGCATGGCGAATGGCGCGATACCGTGCTGATGCAGCGCGCGCTGGGCGAAGGCGACGCCACGCCGCCGCAACGGCCGTGATCGCACCGCGCGCCATCGTCTGCCTGGGGCTGACGCAACTGGTCGGCTGGGGCGTGATGTATTACCTGATCGGCGCCCTGGGGCCGGCCATCGCCGCCGACCTGGGCTGGAACGCCGCCACGGTCTACGGCGGTTTTTCAGCGGCCATCGTAGTGATGGCCATGGTGTCGCCGCTGGCCGGCGCGGCCGTGGACCGCTGGGGCGGCCACCGCGTCATGCCCGTGGGCGCGGTGCTGGGCGCGCTGGGCTGCGCGGGCCTGTCGATGGCGCACGGCATCCCCCTGTACTTCCTGGCCTGGGCCGTGCTGGGCGTGGGCATGCGGCTATGCCTGTACGACGCCGCTTTCGCCTCGCTGGCGCGCGCGGCCGGTCCCTCGGCACGCCGCCCCATGTCGCAGATCACGCTGTTCGGCGGGCTGGCGTCCACGGTGATGTGGCCGGTGGGCCATGCACTGTCGGAATGGCTGGGCTGGCGCGGCGCGGTGCTGGCCTATGCCGGCCTGGCGCTGGCCACGGTGCCGCTGTACTTGGCGCTGCCGCGCGAACGCTACACCGCAGCAGCAGGCGGCAAGGACCCGATTTCCGCCGGCCTCACCCGCAACGCCGCCGAGCGCCGGCTGGCGGGCGCACTGTACGCCTTGATCGCGATGCTGACCAACTTCCTGGCAGCGGGCAATGCGGCCCATCTGATTTCGCTGTTGTCGGGCCTGGGCCTGGCCGCGGCCGCCGCGGTCAGCGTGGCGGCGCTGTGGGGCGTCGGCCAGTTCGCGGCGCGCCTGGCCGACGTGGCGCTGGGCTCGCGCCTGCATCCGCTGACGCTGACGCTGGCGGTGTGCGCGATCTTGCCGCTTTGCTTTCTGCTAGCGCTGCTGTCCGGTGGCAACCTCTACGCCACCGCTGCCTATGCGCTGCTTTATGGCGCCTGCAACGGCCTATTGACCATTACCCGCGGCACCTTGCCGCTGGCGCTGTTCGACTTCCGCAGCTATGGCACGCTGGTCGGCTCGCTGCTGATCCCCAGCTTCCTGCTCACCGCCGCCTCGCCGGTGGCCTATGCCTACATCGTGGACAGCCACGGCGCGCGCGGCGCGATGGCGCTGTCGCTGGGACTGGCTGCGGCGATCTGCGCGGCGGCGTTCGCGTTGCGGTGTAAGTTCATACAAAGGACGCGCGCGGCATTCGCCTGAAGCGCCTGCCGCGCGATCCGCTCCCGGTATCCGCCGCGCCACGGCGCGCGGTGCCCGGAGCCGCCGAGTCCTAGCCTTCGGCGGCGCAAGCCACCACCCATTTTTCCCAGCCGATTTTCCTGAGCTTGCAGGCGGGGCATTCGCCGCAGCCATAGCCCCAGTCATGGCGCGCGCCGCGTTCGCCCAGGTAGCAGGTATGGCTTTCCTCGACGATGGTTTCCACCAGCGCGTCGCCGCCCAATTGATGCGCCAGCGCCCAGGTTTCGGACTTGTCGATCCACATCAGCGGCGTCTCGATCGTGACCCTGGACCCCAGGCCCAGTCCCAGCGCCACCTGCTGCGCCTTGATGGTGTCGTCGCGGCAATCGGGATAGCCGGAGAAATCGGTTTCGCACATGCCGCCCACCAGCACGTCCAACTGGCGGCGATAGCCCAGCGCGGCGGCCAAAGTCAGGAACAGCAGGTTGCGGCCGGGCACGAAGGTGTTGGGCAGGCCGTTGGCCTGCATCTCGATGGCGCGGTCGCTGGTCATGGCGGTGTCACCCACCTGGCCCAGCACCTTCAGGTCCAGCAGATGGTCCTCGCCCAGGCGCGGCGCCCAGTCCGGAAAGCTGTTGCGGATGTCGCGCAGCACGTTCAGGCGCGCGCTCAATTCGATGTGGTGCCGCTGACCATAATCGAACGCCACGGTTTCCACATGGGCATAGCGCTCCAGCGCCCAGGCCAGGCAGGTGGTGGAATCCTGGCCGCCCGAAAACAGCACGAGCGCGCGACGTTGATGATTTTGCATAAAAGGGGGCTTCTGGAAAGACGAAGGGACGGCAGGCTTGTACGGACAGGGAACAGCCAGCCTTTAGTGTAAACATGCTGCTGGCGGACTTTAAAGCGCCCCGGGCGGTCTCCGTTAAAAGTCTGCGTAAAATCTTCCTGATTCTTTTTCCCGGTTTTCCTGCAACGCCCCTTCTTTCCCGCCTCTTCCCCTCTCTCAGCAGCCTCGACGGATCCCCGCCAGATGAATGCCATGCGCCCGCAGTCCGATTCAGCAGAACCCTTGCGTCACGATATCCGGCTGTTAGGCCGATTACTGGGCACCGTCATCGAAGAATGCGAGGGCAAACGCGTTTTCGACACCATCGAAACCCTGCGCCGCACGGCTGTGAAGTTCCGCCGCGAAGGCAACGACGCCGATGGCAAACTGCTGGAACAACGCGTCAAGCGCCTGCAAGGCAGCGACCCCAACTCGGTGGCGCGCGCCTTCAGCTACTTCCTGCATCTTTCCAATATCGCCGAAGACCGCGACCAGAACCGCCGTCAGCGCGCCCGCGCCATCGCCAGCGACGCGCCGGAGCGCGGCAGCCTGCGCGAAGCCGTGCAGACCCTGGGCCGCCAGGGCGTAGGCGTGGCGCGCATCCGCCGCCTGCTGGCGGAGGCCTGCGTGATGCCGGTGCTGACCGCGCACCCCACCGAAGTGCAGCGCAAGAGCACGCTGGACGTGCATCGCGAGATCGCCGCCGCGCTGATCCAGCGCGAGGGCACCCTCACCCCGGACGAGCTGGCCGACCTGGACGCCTCCCTGCTGGGCCGCGTGGCCACGCTGTGGCAGACGCGCATGCTGCGCTACACGCGCTTGACGGTCGCCGACGAAATCGAGAACGCGCTGTCGTACTACCGCAGCACCTTCCTGCAAGTCATACCCCGCGTATACGGCGACCTGTCCAAGCTGTTGACCCGCGAATCCGCCAAACCGTTCGCCGCACCGCCCGCGCCGCTGGAGCCGTTCCTGCGCATGGGCAGCTGGATCGGCGGCGACCGCGACGGCAACCCCAACGTCGACGCCAGCACCCTCGAACGCGCGCTGCTGCGCCAAGCCACCGTGCTGTTCGAGCACTATCTGCAAGAGGTCCACGCGCTGGGCGCGGAACTGTCCGTCACCACCCTGCTGATCGGCGTCGACGCCGAACTGCTGGCGCTGGCCGAGGCCAGCGGCGACGACTCGCCCCACCGCCGCGACGAACCGTACCGCCGCGCCCTGGTCGGCGTCTACGCCCGCCTGGCCGCCACCGCGCAGCGCCTGACGGGCCAGAACCTGGCGCGGCGCAGCACCGTCGCCGCCAGCGCCTACGAACGGCCGGAAGAACTGTCCGCCGACCTGGCCGTGATCGCCGCCTCGCTGGCCGCCCACCACGGCGCCCCCATCGGCAAGCTGCGCCTGGCAGGACTGCAGCAGGCCGTGGAAGTGTTCGGCTTCCATCTGGCCACGGTGGACCTGCGCCAAAGCTCCGACGTGCACGAGCGCGCGCTGGCCGAACTGTTCGCCCTCGCCGGCACCCAGCGCAACGGCAAGCCGCTGGACTACCTGGCGCTGACCGAAGAGGAACGCGTCGAACTGCTGCGCGCCGAGCTGGCGCAGGCGCGTCCGCTGGCCTCGCCCTGGATCGCCTACAGCGAGGACACCACGCGCGAACTGGCCGTGCTGCGCGCCGCCGCCGCCGGCCGCGCGCGCTACGGCAAGCAGGCCGTGCGCCAGACCATCGTGTCGCACACCGAAACGCTGAGCGACCTGCTGGAAGTGATGGTGCTGCAGAAGGAAGCCGGCCTCATCGCCCCCGCCGGCCAGGACATCCAACCCGAGGACGGCCTGATGGTCGTGCCGCTGTTCGAGACCATCCCCGACTTGGAGCGCGGCGCCGACATCATGGCCGCCTGGCTGGACCTGCCCGAAATCCGCCAGCGCGTGAAGCTGGCGCAGAACGGCGCGCAGGAAGTCATGCTGGGCTATTCCGACAGCAACAAGGACGGCGGCTTCCTCACGTCCAACTGGTCGCTCTACCAGGCCGAACGCGCGCTGGTCGACGTGTTCTCGACCCGTAACGTGCGCCTGCGCCTGTTCCATGGACGCGGCGGTTCGGTGGGCCGCGGCGGCGGCTCCAGCTTCGATGCCATCTTGGCGCAGCCCCCCGGCACCGTGGCCGGCCAGATCCGCCTGACCGAGCAGGGCGAAGTCATCCAGAGCAAGTACAAGGACGCCGAGGTCGGCCGCTGGCACCTGGAACTCCTGGTCGCCGCCGTGCTGGAATCCAGCCTGGCGCCGCGCGCCGAGGCCACCAGCGCCGAAGACGCGCACATGGCCCAGCACGGCCCCGCCATGTCGTTCATGTCGGAGACCGCGCAGCGCACCTACCGCGGCCTGGTCTACGACACCCCGCGCTTCGCCGACTACTTCTTCGCCGCCACGCCCATCAGCGAAATCGCCGGCCTGAACATCGGCTCGCGCCCCGCCTCGCGCAAGAAGGGACAGCACATCGAAGACCTGCGCGCCATCCCTTGGGGCTTTTCCTGGGCGCAATGCCGCCTGATGCTGACCGGCTGGTACGGCATGGGCTCGGCCATCGAGGCCTATCTGGAAACCGGCGCGCCCGACGCGCCCCGCTCGCGCCGCGGCCGCCTGGCCCAGCTGCGCGAAATGGCGCGCGACTGGCCCGCGTTCCGCACGCTGCTGTCCAACATGGAAATGGTGCTGGCCAAGTCCGACCTGGCGATTGCCGCGCGCTACGCGCAGCTGGTGCCGCAACGCGGCTTGCGCGAACGCATCTTCGGCGCCATCAGCGCCGAGCATGGCCGCACGCTGGCCATGCTCAAGCTGCTGACCCAGCGCGAGCTGCTGGCCGACAACCCCACGCTGCAGGCCTCGCTGCGCGAGCGCTTCGCCTACATCGATCCGCTCAACTACCTGCAGATCGATCTGATCCGCCGCCACCGCGCGGCACAGAAGCATCCCGAGGCCGAGGTCGACAAGCGCGTGCAACGCGCCATCCACCTGACCATCAACGGGATTGCGGCGGGGCTGCGTAACTCGGGTTAGCGCATTGCTGGCACAATGGCGCGCGGTATAGAATGAGTCCGATTCTCATCTTTAACCCGCGCCATTTTTGCCGCCTCGGGGCGCTGCAGGGGCCCGCATGTCGACCAACCAATCCGCAGCGCAGCAGGGCATCGAAGGCCTGTATGCCGATCATCACAGCTGGCTGAGAAGCTGGCTGCGCCGCAGGCTGGGCAATGCGTTCGACGCGGCGGATCTGGCGCACGATACGTATCTGCGCATCCTGCATACTGGCCGGCTGCCCGAACCGCACCAGTCCCGCCAACACCTGGCGCAGGTCGCCAACGGCCTGGTGATCGACCTCTACCGCCGCCGCCAGCTCGAGGCCGCCTATCTGGAAACCCTGGCCCACCTGCCGCGGGCGTTTGCGCCATCGGAGGAGGCCCGCGCGCTGGCGGTCCAGGCGCTGGTCGAGATCGACGCCGTGCTGCAAAGCCTGCCGGCCAAGGTTCGCGAAGCACTGCTCTTGCGCAAGCTGGACGGCCTGAGCTATCGCGATATCGCAGCTCGGCTGGGCGTGTCGGTATCGTCGGTGGAAAAGTACGTGGCGTCCGCGCTCGTGGCCTGCTACCTGGCCCAGCACGCGGCTCCTGGCGGCTGACCGCGCATGCCCGCCTCGCCCGCCATTCCGCCGACGCCGCAGGCGCCCAATCGCGCCATCGACCCTTGCATCGTGCAGCAGGCGGCCGAATGGATGGCGCGCCTGTGGTCGGACGACGCAAACCCTGCGGACCAAGCCGCATGCACCCGCTGGCGCGCGCAGCATGCGGACCATGAACTGGCCTGGCAACGGCTGCAGGCGTTCGAAGACAAGCTTGGCAGCGTATCGCCGCAGGCCGCAAGCCACGCCTTGCGGCAGCGGCCGGCCAGCGCCTCACGGCGCCGCGCGATTGGCCTGCTGGGGCTGGGCGCGACGATCGCGGGCATGGGCTATGTCTTGCGCGGCACCGACTCTTGGCAAGCCGCCACGGCCGACTACCGCAGCGGCACAGGGGAAATACGGGCGATCACCCTGCCGGACGGCTCCAGCGTGACGCTGTCGACCGCCACCGCCATCGACCTGAGATTCTCCGAGGACGAACGCCTGGTGGTGCTGCGCGCCGGAGAGATATTGATTGCGACCGCGCCGGATCCCGCCGCCATGCCCCGGCCGTTCCGGGTGCGCAGCCGGCACGGTTCCATCCAGGCGCTGGGAACCCGGTTCTCGGTCAGGGACGATGCCGAAACGTCCCGCGTGGCCGTATTCGAAGGCGCCGTGGAAATCCGTCCCGCCAGCGCGCCGGACCAGGCGGTCCTGCTTCAGGCCGGCCAGGGCTCGCGCTTTTCCGCGATCGGGGCCGCCGCTCCCAGCCCTGCGGCGGAAAGCGCGGCAGCCTGGAGTCGCGGAATACTGGTGGCCGATGCCATGCGCCTGGACCAATTCCTGGCCGAACTGGCGCGCTATCGGCCGGGCCTGCTGCGCTGCGATCCCGACGTTGCGGGCCTGCTCGTCAGCGGCGTCTTTTCCGTGCGTGACACGGACCGGGCGTTGGACAACCTGACGCGGGCTCTTCCGGTGGCCGTGACCTACCGGACGCGATATTGGGTGACGGTGCAGGCCGCTGAATGATGGCCAGCCGGCAGCGGCCGTTACAACTTTTCTCAGGCGGCGATTGCGGATCCGGCCTTCTTGCTCGGGATACAGGGTGAACCCCCTACTTCTCCAGCACGAACCCCAAGGCATCGCCTCATGTCCCGTCATCCGCATTCCACGTCGCGTACCTACGCGTCAATAGTGCCAACGCCGCGCCCCGCAACGCTCCGTCTGATGCGTCTGGCGCTGTCGTTCAGCGCAGCGCTCTGCTTCATCCCGGCCGTCCCCGCCACCGCGCTGGCGCAGAGCGCCGAGGCCAGGCGCAGCTACGACATTCCCGGCGGCCCGCTGAGCCAGGTGCTCAATGCCTATGCCAGTGCAGCCGGCGTCGAGCTGAGCATGGACGCCACCTTGCTGCATGGCAAGCACAGCAACGGCCTGTCCGGCAGCTATTCGGTGCGCGAAGGCTACGCCGAACTGTTGCGCGGCCAAGGCCTGCAGGCCCTGCGGGAAAGCAACGGCAGCTACACCCTGCGCCGCGCTCCGGCGTCACACCAGGACGCCACCACGCTCGAAGCGGTGACCGTCACCGCGCAGGCTGCGGAAACCGCCACCGGCCCGCTACATGGCTACACCGCCCGGCTCAGCGCGGCCGGCACCCGCACCGACACGCCCATCATCGAAACGCCACAATCCATCTCGGTCGTGGGCGCGGAAGAAATCGACACGCTGAAGTCGCAGAGCATTCAGGATGCGCTGGGCTACGTGGCGGGCGTCAGCCGCGCCGAAGGCATGGACCGCACATCCGACAGCCTGTTCCTGCGAGGCTTCCGCAGCAACCTGGGCAACTACTATCGCGACGGCATGCTGTACACCGTGAACATCTACAACGGACGGCAGGAAGTGTACGGGCTGGAGCGGATCGAGTTCCTCAAGGGCGCATCGTCCGTTCTTTACGGTTCGGCGTCTCCAGGCGGCATCATCAATACGGTAAGCAAACGCCCCACCATCGAGCCGCTGCGCGAACTGAACGTGGAAGCGGGCAACTACAGCCGCAAGCAGATATCCGGCGACTTCGGCGGGGCGCTGGACGAGGAAGGCAAATGGTCATACCGCCTGACCGCGCTGCTGCGCGACAGCGATACGTTCATTGACCACGTGCCCGACGACAGGACTTATATCGCGCCTGCAATCACCTGGCAGCCCAGCGCCGCCACCTCGCTGACACTGCTTGCGGAGTACCAGAAGGACCATACCGTCTACGTCTATGGCCTGCCGGCGCAAGGCACGGTGCTCCCCAACGTCAACGGCAAGATTCCCCGCAACCGCTTTACCGGCGAGCCTGGCTTCGACAAATTCAACATGGAGCGCTATTCGATCGGCTATCTGTTCGAACATGCCTTCAACAGCCAGCTGAAACTGCGCAACAGCGCGCGCTACTTCCATGCGGACAGCACCTATCACTCCACCGACATCTGGCAACTCGCGCCCGACCAGCGCTGGACCGCCGACCGAGGGGCAATGCCGCGCTGGGACCGTTCCTCCGCGCTGATCTCCGATACGTCCTTGCAATACGAAGTGGGCAGCGGCATGGTGCGCCACACCTTGCTGGCGGGCATCGATTACTCGCTACCCAAGCACGAAACCGAACGCTATATCCGCAGCAACAACAACATCGACCTCTACGATCCCGTCTACGGCGCGCCACTGGGCCCCGTCGCGCCCTTCCCCGGATCTTCCTCCATCACCGACATGAAGCGCCTGGGCATCTACGTTCAGGACCAGATCAAGATCGCCGACAAATGGGTGGTCCTGCTGGGCGGGCGCCAGGATTGGGTGACGGTCGACGAACGCAACTTCTTCACCGACGAAAAATATGCGGACGGCGAAAAGAGCAAGGCCTTCACCGGCCGCGCCGGCCTGGTCTACCTGGCCGACAACGGGCTGGCGCCATTCCTGAGCTATAGCGAATCGTTCGAGCCCACCAGCGGCCAGGACCGCCAGGGCAGCCGCTTCCAGCCCACCACCGGCCAGCAATACGAAGCCGGCCTGCGCTACCAGCCTGCGGGCTCGGACACCATGCTCTCGGCGGCGGTCTACCAACTGACCCGCAAGAACATGACCGTGACCGATCCCCTGGACACGTCCTACCAGATACAGGCCGGCGAGGCGCGAACTCGCGGCCTGGAACTGGAAGCGCGCACCCGCATCGGCCGCAATGCCAACCTGATCGCGGCCTACGCCTACACCGACGCGCGCACGCTCAAGGCCAGCCCCTTGCAGCCCGACGAGGAAGGCAGGCGCCTGAATTCGGTCCCCTACAACCAGTTCTCGCTATGGGGCGACTACGGCTTCGGCGACTTCGGCCTGCCGGGCCTGAGAATCGGTGCGGGGATACGCTATGTGGGCAGCACCCGCGGCATGGCGCACGGCATGCCGGTGGAGGTACCGTCCTTCACGCTGTTCGACGCCATGATCAGCTACGCGACGGGGCCGTGGAAGTTCGCGCTGAACGCGTCCAACCTGACCGACAAGACGTATATCGGCAGTTGCACCTACGGCTGCTTCTACGGCGAGCCGCGCCGGGTGATAGGCACCGCCTCCTATCGCTGGTAAGGCAAGAGACCGGCCCACGCTCCCACCAGAGTCCGGGCCGGCCCTCCGTCCACCAGCCGGACACCCAAAATCCCCCATTTGTCCGCCCCCCGCGACTTTTAGTACTATCTCTTTCAGAAATTCTATATACGCACAAATGTTCGTATATAGAACAAAACGATTTTTCTGGCCAGGCGCACAGGAAGGCACTCCGGAAGAGACAGAAAGCATCCTGGTTCCGCACGTGCCGCCCGCAAGCCCGGCGTGTCAGTCAGCACCGAGCGAACCATCATGGATACTCCCCTCAAGAATCTCGCCATCGTCGGCGCAGGCGCCATGGGCAGCGGCATCGCCGCGCTGTTCGCCTCGAAGGGATTGAACGTCGTCCTGATCGACCCGATGGAAGGCGCGCTGGAGCGCGCGCTGCAGACCATAGACCGCCAGCTGAATGTCTACGCTCCCGGCAACGTCCAGGAAGCGATGCAGCGCATTCAAGTCGCGCCCGGGCTGGAAGCGGCCTGCAACAGCGACCTGGTGATCGAGGCCGTGCCGGAAAACCTGGAACTCAAGCGCGGCATCTTCGCCAAGCTGGATTCCCTGTGCCCGGCGCATACCCTCTTCGCCACCAACACCTCCGGCCTGTCCATCAACGCCATCGCCAGCGCGGTGGTGCGCCGCGACCGCTTCGTGGGCACCCATTTCTTCACCCCCGCCGACGTGATTCCGCTGGTGGAAGTGGTGCGCAACGACGGCACTTCTGAAGACACCGTAGCCCGGGTCATGGCCACGTTGCGTCATGCCGGCAAGCGCCCGGTGCTGGTGCGCCAGGACATCCCCGGCTTCATCGCCAACCGCATCCAGCATGCGCTGGCCCGCGAGGCCATCTCGCTGCTGGAGAAAGGCGTGGCCAGCGCGGAAGACATCGACGAAGTGGTCAAGTGGAGCCTGGGCATCCGCCTGGCGCTGTCGGGTCCGCTGGAGCAACGCGACATGAACGGCATCGACGTGCACTACGCGATCGCCAGCTATCTCTACAAAGACCTGGAAAACCGCACGGAACCCTCCGAGCTCTTGAAGAGCAAGGTCGAAAGCGGCCAGATCGGCGCCAAGAGCGGCCAGGGTTTCTACACCTGGAGCCCCGAGCGCCGCGAACGCGTGCTGCGCGAAAAAAGCGCCGCGCTGGGCGAGCTGGCCGCGTGGCTCAACGGCAAGGCCAGCGGCTCCTGACGGTTCCGCCAGCAAGCATTCACTACATAAGGCGCGGGGCTTCCCGCCACCAGCGCCAGCGGGCCACAAGCCCAACCACACAAAGAAAGCAATCGTCCCACCCGCCCCCGCCGACACCCGGCGCCGGGCGGCGCAAGACGCGAAAAAACAGCCTGACCGGAGTTTGTAGGAAGCATCATGAATAAACTGGCTTCATTCTTTACCGAGCTGATGCGCAAGTATCTGCCCGATCCCTTCGTCTTCGCGATCGCGCTGACCCTGCTCACCGTGCTGCTGGCCATGGGCGTCGAAGGCAAGGGCATCGGCGACATCACCCGCGCCTGGGGCAACGGCTTCTGGAGCCTCTTGGCCTTCACGACCCAGATGGCCGTGATCCTGGCAATGGGCTATGTGCTGGCCACCGCGCCGCTCACCGACCGCCTGCTCAACCGCATCGTCAGCCACGTGCACAAGCCGCATACCGCCATCATCGTGGCGACGCTGGTCGGCGGCATTGGCAGCTACCTGAACTGGGGCTTCGGCCTGGTCATCGGTGGCATCGTCGCCAAGAAGCTGGCGCTCAAGGTCAAGGGCGTGCACTACCCGCTGATCATCGCTGCCGCGTACAGCGGCTTCACCATGTACGGCCTGGGCCTGTCGGCCAGTATTCCCGTGCTGGTGGCGACGCCCAACCACCCCACCGCCAAGCAGATGGGCACCATCCCGCTGTCGGAAACCATTTTCTCGGTGCCCATGCTGATCACCAGCCTGGTCATCATCGTGACGCTGCCGCTGCTCAATGCCTGGCTGCACCCGAAGAAGGGCGAGAAGATCGTTGAAGTGGACCCGGCCATCGATCGCGACGCCAACACGTCCAACGCCGCCGAAGACATGCTGGAAAAGGGCACCATCGCCTCCAAGCTGAACAACAGCCGCATCCTGAGCCTGCTGATTGGCGCGCTGGGCATCGCCTACGTGACCTTCCACTTCATGGACGGCGGCTCGCTGGACCTGAACCTGATCAACTTCATCATCCTGTTCCTGGGCATCATCCTGCTGGGCACGCCGGCCGCCTACGTCGCCAAGCTGACTGAAGGCATCAAGACGATCTCCGGCATCATCCTGCAGTACCCCTTCTACGCCGGCATCATGGCCATCATGGCCGCTTCCGGCCTGGTCACCACGATCTCCCAAGTGTTCGTCGACGTGGCCACGCCCGAATCGCTGCCGTTCTGGGGTCTGATCAGCTCGTTCGTCATCAACTTCTTCGCGCCGTCGGCCGGCGGCCACTGGGTCATCCAGGGTCCGTTCATGATCGACGCCGCCAAGGAAATCGGCAGCGCGCTGAACCAGACCACCATGGCCGTCATGCTGGGCAACGCCTGGAACGACCTGGTGCAGCCTTTCTGGATCCTGCCGGCGCTGGCGTTGTCCAAGCTCAAGCTGCGCGACGTGATGGGCTATACCGTCATCATGATGCTGTGGGTCGGCGTGATCCACATCACCGCCGTCCTCCTTTGGGGCTACCTCACCCACTGACCGGCACGCTTACTCTAGGAACGGAACCGATATGAGCAAACCTACTGCGTATCTCGTGACCGGCGGCAGCGCCGGGATCGGAGCGGCGATCATCCGCATGCTGCTGGATGCGGGACACAAGGTCGTCAACATCGACTACAAGCTGCCCGAAAATCCGCCTGCGGGGCTGGTGTCATATCAGGCTGACCTGACCGACGAAGCGCGCACCCAGGAAGTCGCCCGCGAAGTGACCGAGGCCTACAGCATCGTGGGCCTGGTCAACAACGCTGGCGCCACCCGTCCCGGCACGGCCGACACGGCCACGCTGGCGGACCTGGACTACGTAGTCAATTTGCATCTGCGCACCGCGCTGATCCTGGTGCAGGCCGCGCTGCCCGCCATGCGCGAGGCCGGTTTCGGCCGCATCGTGAACATGTCGTCGCGCGCCGCGCTGGGCAAGCCGGACCGCGTGGTCTATTCGGCCACCAAGGCCGGCCTGGTGGGCCTGACCCGCACGCTGGCCATGGAACTGGGCGGCGACGGCATCACCGTCAACGCCATCGGTCCCGGCCCCATCGCCACTGATCTGTTCACCAAGAGCAATCCTGCTGGCGCGCCGCAGACTGAACGCATCATCAACAGCATCGTGGTCAAGCGCCTGGGCACGCCGGAAGACGTGGCGCGCGCCGCGATGTTCTTCCTGTCTCCGGACAACGGCTTCGTCACCGGCCAGATGCTGTACGTCTGCGGCGGCACGACGCTGGGCGTCGCGCCGATCTGAGGCCAGCCATGCGCACCCCGGCCGCCCTCTTCCCCTCCCTGCCCCGCCTAGCGGCGCAGCAGGGCGTGGTTGATCTGGTCGGCCGCGCGGCGCAACGGCGGCAGGAAAGCCGCCAGCATCTCCTCGCGTGTGAAGCGATTGGCATGGCCGCTGACGTTCATCGCGGCGATCACGCGGCCGCTGCGGTCCATGATGGGCACGGCCACCGACTGCAGCCCCGGCTCCAGTTCCTGCGCGACGCAGGCGTAGCCGTCGGCGCGCACGCCGGCCAGCACGCGCTTGAGTTCGGCGATGTCCGTGATGGTGTGCGGCGTGTAGGACTGGATCTGGCTCAGCGCCAGCACCCGGTCCAGCTCCTGCTCCGTCAGCCCCGCCAGCAGCACGCGGCCCATCGACGTCACCCAGGCCGGCAGACGGCTGCCCACGGCCAGGTTGATGGTCATGACCTTGTGCGTGGACAGGCGCAGGATGTAGACGATGTCCGCGCCTTCCAGCACCGAAACGGAACACGACTCCCGCGTCTGCTCGGCCACTTCTTCCATGTACGGCAACGCCAAGTTCCACAGCGGCGTGCCGGACAGGTAGGCGTAGCCGAGTTCCAGGATGCGCGGGGTCAGCGCGAACTTGCGGTCGTCGACGGTGACGTAGCCCAGGTGCTCCAGCGTCAGCAGGATGCGGCGCGCGCCGGCGCGAGTCAGCCCGGTCACCGCGGCGACCTCGGACAGCGTCATCTGCGAACGGTCGGGGCCAAAGGCCCGGATCACGGACAAGCCGCGCGCGAAGGACTGCACGTAGCTGTCGCTGGGTTGCTGGGTATCTTGCTCGGCCATCCGTCTACCGCAAAAAGAGTAAATGGGGATGACGCCGCGCCGGCTCGCCTTGACGCCCGGTTCATCCCCATGAAACGATGTTCTTCAGAAGAACGAAAGTTCTAATTAAGAACAAATTATGACACGCCACCTATGAGCAAACATCATGATTTCTAAGCTTGTTGCAAGCGCGGCGGCCGCCCTGGCGGACGTACCCGACGGCGCCACCGTCATGATCGGCGGCTTCGGCACTGCCGGCCAGCCCATGGAACTGATCGACGCCCTGCTCGAGCAGGGCGCCAAGGACCTGGTCATCATCAACAACAACGCCGGCAACGGCACCACCGGCCTGGCCGCCCTGCTGGGCGCCAACCGCGTGCGCAAGATCATCTGTTCATTCCCGCGCCAGGTGGATTCGCAGATCTTCGACGGCCTGTACCGCAGCGGCAAGATCGAGCTGGAACTCGTGCCCCAGGGCAACCTGGCCGAACGCATCCGCGCCGCCGGCGCCGGCATCGGCGCGTTCTTCACGCCCACCGGCTACGGCACGCCGCTGGCCGACGGCAAGGAGATCCGCGAGATCAACGGCCGCCAGTACGTGCTGGAGTATCCGCTGCACGCCGACTACGCGCTCATCAAGGCCGAGCGCGGCGACCGCTGGGGCAATCTGGTCTACCGCAAGACCGCCCGCAACTTCGGCCCCATCATGGCGAGCGCCGCGCGCGTAGCCGTGGCGCAGGTGCGCGAAGTGGTTGAACTGGGCGAGCTGGACCCCGAAACCGTCGTGACCCCCGGCATCTTCGTCAAACGCGTCGTGCAGATCGCAGCCACCCCGGCCGCCAAGGAGCAGCAATGAGCACCAAACTGACCCGCGACCAGATCGCCGCCCGCGTGGCGCAGGACATTCCCGAAGGCGCCTACGTGAACCTGGGCATCGGCCTGCCCACGCTCGTCGCCAACCATCTGCCGGCTGACCGCGAAGTCATCCTGCACACCGAAAACGGCATGCTGGGCATGGGCCCTGCCCCCGCCAAGGGCGAAGAAGATTACGACCTGATCAACGCCGGCAAGCAGCCCGTAACGGAACTGCCCGGCTGCTCGTTCTTCCATCACGCCGACTCGTTCGCAATGATGCGCGGCGGCCACCTGGACATCTGCGTGCTGGGCGCCTTCCAGGTGTCGCAACACGGCGACCTGGCCAACTGGCACACCGGCGCGCCCGACGCCATCCCCGCCGTGGGCGGCGCGATGGACCTGGCCATCGGCGCCAAGGACGTCTTCGTGATGATGGAACTGCAGACCCGCGAAGGCCAGAGCAAACTGGTCGAAGCCTGCACCTATCCGCTGACCGGCGTGCGCTGCGTGTCGCGCGTGTACACCGACGTGGCGGTGTTCGACATCCGCGCCGACGGCGTGACCGTCATCGACATGTTCGGCGACACCACCGCCGACGAGCTGCTGCGCCTGACTGGCCTGCCGCTGAAGTTTTCCCGCTGAGTTTTGTGCGCGCTCCGGCAGGGCCGGAGCGGCTTTACAGGAGAGAGTCATCATGTTGTTCATGGTTCAAATGCAGGTCAATCTTCCCGTCGACATGCCCGCCGAGCGCGCCGACAAGCTGAAGGCCGACGAAAAGGCCCTGGCGCAGCAGCTACAACGCGACGGCAAGTGGAAGAACCTGTGGCGCGTGGCCGGCCGCTACGCCAACGTCAGCATCTTCGACGTCGAAAGCAACGATGAACTGCACGCGCTGCTGTCCTCGCTGCCGCTGTTCCCGTACATGGATATCAACGTCACGGCGCTGGCGCGCCACCCCTCGGCGATCTGACAGGAGCAGTCCATGCCCTACATCATCGAAACGTTCGACAAGCCCGGCCACCAGGAAGTGCGCCAGCAGCATCGCGCCGCGCACCTGGAATACCTGGACACGAACAAGCAACTGCTGCTGGCCTGCGGCGCCAAGCTGCAGGACGACGGCAAGGATGCCGGCGGCGGCCTGTACATCGTGGCCCTGGAAACGCGCGAAGCCGCGCAGCAGTTCATCGATGCCGACCCATTCTCCCTGGCCGGCCTGTTCGAGCGCGTGACCATCACGCGCTGGCGCAAGGCCTACCTCGACGGCGTCTGCCATCTGTAATCGCAAGGAATAAACCCACATGTCTTACGCCGATCTCAGCCAGGCACGGCTGTACTACGTCATCGATGGCCCCGCGGATGCGCCGGTGCTGGTGCTCTCCAACTCGCTGGGCACCTGCTCCGACATGTGGGCCCGCCAGATTCCCGAACTGAGCAAGCACTTCCGTGTGCTGCGCTACGACACCCGCGGCCACGGCAAATCGTCCATCCCCGAAGGCGAATACAGCTTCGAACAGCTGGGCAACGACGTCGCCGAACTGCTGGCGCACCTGAACATCAAGCGCGCGCACTTCTGCGGCCTGTCGATGGGCGGCCCCACCGGCCTGTGGCTGGCGCTGGCGCGTCCCGAGCTGCTGGACAAGCTGATCCTGTGCAACACCGCCGCGCGCATCGGCTCGGCCGAAGGCTGGAGCGCCCGCATCGCCGCGGTCGCCGAACAGACCCTGGAAAAGATGGCGCCCACGCTGGTCGAACGCTGGCTCACCGACAGCTACCGCGCCGCCGAGCCGGGACTGACCCAGGTGCTGATCGACATGCTGCGCCGCACGCCGGACGCCGGCTACTCGGGCAATTGCGCCGCGCTGCGCGACGCCGACTTCCGCGAACAGGTGGCCTCGATCAAGGCGCCCACGCTGGTCATCAGCAGCACGCACGATCTGGCCGCCACGCCGGCCCAAGGCCAAGAGCTGGCCGCAGCCATACCTGGCGCGCGCTACTTTGAAATGAACACCTCCCATATCTCGAACTGGGAGCAACCGGAAGTCTTCACCCGCACGGTCGTCGACTTCCTGAAGGGGTAAACGGCATGCAGCGCTGGAAAAACCGGCCCGAAGGCTCCAACTGGGGCGACTTCGGACCCGACGACCAACTCGGCCGCCTGAACCTCATCACCGAAGAACAGGTCCTGAAAGGTGCGCGCGAAATCCGCGCCGGCAAGACCTTCTGCCTGTCGCTGCCGCTGGACCTGCCCGGCGGCAACGTGCTCAACCCGCGCCGCCATCCGCCGCAGCTGAGCCCCACGCGCCTGGCGGACACGCCGTACCTGAACTTCCCGCTGCGCAACGTCAACCCGGACGCGGTCGACGTGCTGAGCGACGACCAGGTGCTGCTGTCGATGCAGTATTCGACGCAATGGGACGCGCTGGCCCACGTGGGCGCCTTGTTCGACGCCGACGGCGACGGCAAGCCCGAACTGCGCTACTACAACGGCTACCAGGCCGGCGTGGACGTCATCGGTCCGGCCGACGGCGACCATACCGGCTGCGGCTGCAACAGCGGCGGCCCGTCCGCGGCGCTGAAGCTGGGCGTGGAAAACCTGGCCCAGAAAGGCATGCAGGGCCGCGGCGTGCTGGTGGACCTGTTCCGTCACTACGGCGCCGGCCGCACGCTGATCGGCCACGCGGAACTGATGCACGTGCTGAAGGCCGACAACATCAGCGTCGAACCCGGCGACATGCTGGTGCTGCGCACCGGCTATGCCGAAGCGGTGGTCGCCATGAACGGCACGCCCGACGCCGAAACGCTGCACACCTACGGCGCGGCGCTGGACGGCACCGACCAGGCGCTGCTGCAATGGATCACCGACAGCGGCATCGCCGCCATCTGCGCCGACAACTACGCCGTGGAAGCCTATCCCGCGCGCGAGAAAACCGGCCCGCGCGCCATGCTGCCGCTGCACCACCATTGCCTGTTCAAGCTGGGCCTGCCGCTGGCGGAACTCTGGTACCTGAAGGACCTGGCGGACTGGCTGCACGCCAACGGCCGGCATCACTTCATGCTGACCGCGCCGCCCTTGCGCCTGCCGCATGCGATCGGGTCGCCGGTCACGCCGATCGCGACGGTGTGATTGCTGCGAACCGCGCAAGCGCATATCGCGCAAATGAAAAGAGCTCCAGACTTGGAGCTCTTTTTTTAGATGCGGCGATCGTTACTTCATGCCTTCCCAATGCGGGCCAGGCACCACGATATCGAACATCTCCAGCACGCGTGCCACGGTATGGTCCACCATTTCTTCAATGGAAGCGGGCCGGTGGTAGAACGCGGGCAGCGGCGGAAACACGATGCCGCCCATTTCGGTCACGGCGGTCATATTGCGCAGATGCGCCAGGTTGAACGGCGTCTCGCGCACCATCATTACCAGACGCCGGCGTTCCTTGAGGGTGACGTCGGCGGCGCGGGTGATGAGGTTATCCGACAGGCCATGGGCCACGGCCGCCAGCGTACGCATGGAGCATGGCACGATCACCATGCCCGCGGTCTGGAACGCGCCGCTGGCCAGGGTGGCGCCCACGTCGCGCACGCTGTGCACGTGGTCCGCCAGTGCATAGACATCATGGCGGCCGACGTCCAGTTCGTGCTTGATGTTCAGCACGCCGGACGCCGACACCACCAGATGCGTTTCGACATCGTCCACGCCGCGCAATGCCTGCAGCATGCGCACCGCGTACAGGGCGCCCGTGGCGCCCGTGATGCCGATGACCAGTCGCCGCATGGGCTGATCAGGCCGTTGCGCCGGATTGATCCAGCAGCGTCTTCAGTTCGCCGGATTCGTTCATCTCGTTCATGATGTCCGAGCCGCCGATGAACTCGCCAGCCACGTACAGCTGCGGAATCGTGGGCCAGCTGGAGAACTCCTTGATGCCCTGGCGGACTTCGTCGTCTTCCAGCACATTGACGGTGACCAGCTTCTTCACGCCACAGCCCTTCAGGATCTGGATGGCCTTGCCGGAAAAGCCGCATTGCGGGAATTGGGCGGTGCCCTTCATGAACAGCACGACGGGGTGCTGGGTCACGGTTTCGCGGATGAATTCTTGAACGTCGCTCATGGTGGTCTCTTGGACAGGCATAACGGAATACGCCAATTATAGGTACAGCGGGGAAATCCGCCCGGATACCCCGGGCGCCCCACCGGGAATGGGGTCAGGTGGGCAGCCGGCCACCGGAAATACGCTCGATGCCGGCCAGGTCCCGGCGGCTGTGCACGTCCTGGAATCCGGCCGCGGCCAGCTGGTCGCGCACGGCTTGCGCCTGGTCCCAGCCATGCTCCAGCCACAGGGCGCCGCCCCGCTTCAGGTGGCGGCCGGCGCCCTGGACGATGCGAGCCAGGTCTTCCAGCCCGCCCGCGCCGTCGGTCAGCGCCCCCCGCGGCTCGAAACGCACGTCGCCCTGGTCCAGGTGCGGGTCGTCGCAGGCCACATAGGGCGGATTGGACACGATCAGGTCGAAGCCTTCTCCCGCCGGCACGGCCTGGTACCAACTGCCTTCGACCAGGCGCACGGACGCGGCCAGATCCCAGGCGTTGGCGGCGGCGACCGCCAGCGCGGCGGCGCTCACGTCGGACGCCATCACCCGCGCGTCGCGGCGCGCCAGGGCAATGGAAATGGCGATTGCACCGCTACCCGTGCCCAGGTCCAGCACCGCGGGCGCGGCCTGGCCGGCCAGGCATTCCAGCGCGGTTTCCACCAGCACCTCGGTATCCGGGCGCGGAATCAGCACGTCCGGGGTCACGCGGAAACGATGGCCCATGAATTCGCGGTGGCCCAGCAGGTAGGCCATGGGCTCCCCGGCCAGGCGCCGCTGGGCCAGGGCTTCGTAGGCGGCGGCGGTCTCGGGCAGCAAAGGGTCGGTATCGTGCGCCAGCAGCCAGGCGCGCGGCTTGGCCAGCACGTGCTCCAGCAGCATGCGCACCTCCAGGCGGGGCAGGCGCGTGTCGAGCAGCAGGCTTTTCAGCTGGGGCGGCGTCATGGCCGGGCTCAGATGTCGTCGCCCAGGGCCGCCAGCTGCTCGGCCTGGTGTTCGGCGATGAGCGCGCCGGTCAACTCTTCCAGATCGCCTTCCATGATCTGCTGCAGCTTGTACAGCGTCAGGTTGATGCGGTGGTCGGTCACGCGGCCTTGCGGGAAGTTGTAGGTGCGGATGCGCTCGGAGCGGTCGCCCGAGCCGATCAGGCTCTTGCGCTCAGCGGCTTCCTTGCTCTGCCGTTCGCGGGTTTCCTTGTCTTTCAAGCGCGCGGCCAGCACCTGCATGGCCTTGTCCTTGTTGCGGTGCTGCGAACGGTCGTCCTGGCATTCCACCACCAGCCCGGTCGGCAAGTGGGTGATGCGCACCGCCGAATCGGTCTTGTTGATGTGCTGCCCGCCCGCGCCGCTGGCGCGGAAGGTGTCGATGCGCAAATCATTGGGGTTGATGACGATTTCCGACATCTCGTCCGCTTCGGCCATGATGGCCACCGTGCACGCGGAGGTATGGATGCGGCCCTGCGCCTCGGTGGCGGGCACGCGCTGCACGCGGTGCGCGCCGGATTCGAACTTCAGGCGGCCATAGGCGCCGTCGCCGTCGATGCGCGCGATCACTTCCTTGTAGCCGCCCAGTTCAGACGCGCTCTCGGACATCAGCTCCACGCGCCAGCCGCGCTGTTCAGCGTAGCGCGTGTACATGCGCAGCAGGTCGCCCGAGAACAGCGCGCTTTCGTCGCCGCCCGTGCCCGCGCGGATTTCCAGGAACAGGCTGCGCCCGTCATTGGGGTCACGCGGCAGCAGCAGCAATTGCAGCGCGGCTTCCAGCTCTTCGAGCTTGGCGCGGCCGGATTTGATCTCGTCCTCGGCCATGGACTTCAGATCCGGGTCGGACAGCATTTCCTGGGCCGCGGCCAGATCATCCTCCGTGCGGGCGAAAGCGGTGAACGCCTCGACCACGGGTTCCAGTTCCGCGCGTTCGCGCGAGAGCTTGCGAAAACGGTCCATGTCGGACGCGGTTTCCGGTTCGGCGAGCAGCGCGTCGACCTCGATGAGGCGGTGACACAGGTGCTCCAGCCGGCTGCGCATGGAAGATTTCATGGGGAATGACCAAAAAGAAAAACGGGAAAGCGGATAGCGGGCGCCCAAAAGACGAACGCCCGCCAGGAGGCGGGACGTGGGGCAGAATCGCTAACGGCGGGAGTCGCGGCCGGGGAACAGGCGCGGCATCCAGGCAAGCAGCTGCTTGCGGTCGTCGCCTTCGCTGCGGTTCAGCGCCGCCAGCGGGCCGTGCAGGTACTTTTGCGTCAGGCCATGGGCCAGCTGCTCGAGCACGGCTTCCGGCGATTCGCCCCGCGCCAGCAGGCGGCGGGCGCGTTCCAGCTCGGCGCTGCGGACGTCTTCGGCGGCCTGGTGCAGGTCGCGGATGACGGGCACCACTTCGCGGGACTGCATCCAGTGCATGAAGCCCTGGACGCGGGTTTCGATGATGGCTTCGGCCTGCACCACGGCCGCGCGGCGCGCGTCGGTGCCGGTCTGCACCAGGCGGCCCAGGTCATCCACCGAATACAGGTAGACGTCGTCCAGGCGGCCGACTTCGGGTTCGATGTCGCGCGGCACGGCCAGGTCGATCATGACCATGGGGCGGTGGCGGCGCAGGCGCGTGGCCCGTTCCACCATCCCCAAACCGAGGATGGGCAGGGAGCTTGCCGTACAGGAAACGATGACGTCGAACTCGGACAGGCGGTCCGTCAGGTCCGACAGCTTCATGGTGCTGGCCGCGAACCGGTTGGCCAGGACTTCGGCGCGTTCGGCCGTGCGGTTGGCCACCACCATGCTGCGCGGACGTTGCGCGGCGAAGTGCGTGGCGCACAATTCGATCATTTCGCCCGCGCCGATGAACAGCGTGCGGGCCTGGTCCAGATTGCCGAACACGCGCTCGGCCAGGCGCACCGCGGCGGCGGCCATGGACACCGACTGCGCGCCGATGGCGGTCTGCGACCGCACTTCCTTGGCCACCGAGAAGGTGCGCTGGAACATCTGGTGCAGCAAGGTGCCCAGCGAGCCGGCTTCGCCGGCGGCGCGCACGGCGTCCTTCATCTGGCCCACGATCTGGGTTTCGCCCAGCACCATGGAATCCAGGCCGCTGGCCACGCGGAAAGCGTGGCGCACGGCGTCATCTTGGTGATGGCGGTAGAGATGCGGGCGCAGCGTGCCGGCGTCCAGGCGGTTGTAATCCGCCAGCCAGGCGGGCAGTTGATCCGCCACGTGGCCGTCAGCGGCGCAATAGATTTCGGTGCGGTTACAGGTGGACAGGATGGCGGCTTCGCGGACCGAGCCGCCGAAGGCCGAGCGCAAGCCTTCCAGCGCGGGCTTCACCAGATCGACGGGCATGGAAACACGCTCGCGGACCGAAACCGGCGCGGACGTGTGATTCAGACCGAAGGCAAGGACAGCTACCGACATGTGGGAAGGATGGCCGGGCCATCCGCGCGTAAGCGTTAAGTACTGCCACTAAGAACGAGGCGCGGCAAGCAGGGGAAATTCAACCTGGGAGCAGCGTCAGACCGCTAATCATTATACCCCCGCGGGTTATCCCCAGGCCATTTCACCCCAGGGCCGCGACCCTGGGTCGCACCTTTCGTGCCATCCGCCCAACAATTTGGCCCAGGATTCATGCGGCGATCCGGCAGGGCAAGGCGATATCCAAGATTTTCTCCCCCGACTGGCGCAAGCCTCAAAAATTGTGTATAGTTGCGGACTTCGTTGGCCTGGTAGCTCAGTCGGTAGAGCAGAGGATTGAAAATCCTTGTGTCGGTGGTTCGATTCCGCCCCAGGCCACCAAAAAGATTCAAGCAACGAGCCCCGCCCCGTATCCACTACGGCGGGGCTTTTTGTTTTGGTCGCCGATATCGGTCCGTCGCCCGGCATTCTGGCGGCAGTCAGAACCCCCTACGCCGCCCGATGCGCGCGGATGAATTCGAGTGCGGCCCGCTTGGACACCACATCCCCATACTTGCTGTCGATATCGAAAAGATTGGCTTCATGCGGATCCGGGTGGCGATCCCCCACTCCCTCCCGCACCACGATCACGTTCAGGCCGTGCTGCACGCCATCCACTGCCGTCGCGCGCACGCAGCCGCTGGTGGAGCATCCCAGCACGATCAGGGTGTCGACCTTGGAAGCCGTCAGCGTGCTGGCCAGGCTGGTGCCGAAAAAACTGCTGGCGTACTGCTTGTGCAGGACGATCTCGCCGGGCAAGGGTTCCAAGCCGCCGCAAAACTCGTTGTAAGGCGCGTGTTTGAACAGTTCGAGGATGGGCGACTTGCGATACCAGGCACCGGCGTCGGCCAGCGTGTGGGATTGGTGCGTGATCGTTGTGTGGATCACCATCATTCCGGCATCCCGCGCCGCGCGCAGGATCTCCGCGCTATGCGCCACCGCGGCCACGACGCCCGCGCCAAACATGGGCGATTCTTCAAGCGTATAGGCTTGCACGAAGTCGATGAGTAGCAATGCCGCCTTGTCGCCAAACCCGACTCGATGCCCCCATACGCCCTTGTAGTTTTCCGCTGCGCTACTCATGCAAAACTCCAAAACAAAAGAATTTGGCGGCGGTCACTCGATCCGGGCGCCGGTCTGCTCGATGATTCCGGACCACGTTTTCAGGTCGGTATCGATCAGCTCGGAGAACTGAGCGGGCGTGGTATTCGCCGCTACCGCCCCCTGGGCCTTCAAGTTGGCTTGAAACGACTTGTCCGCAAGCACGCTCGAGGTTTCCTGGCGCAGCGTGGCGACCACGTCCGCCGGGGTGCCGGCCGGGGCGAACAGGCCATACCACGACATGGCCGCCACGCCCGGCACCGTCTCCGCGATGGTAGGTACGTCCGGCAGCAACGATGAGCGCTCGGACGATGCAACCGCGATCAGGCGCAGCTTGCCGGCATGGACGAACGACATGACGCTGGGCCAACTGGTGAAAGTCACCGACACCCGGCCAGACACCATGTGCGTGTTGGCGGCGGAGGCGCCCTTGTAGGGAATGTGCATCATGTCGACGCCGGCGGCCCGCTTGAACATTTCGCCCAGCAAATGATCGAGCGTGCCATTGCCCGCGGACGCCATGTGCAGTTGGCCAGGCTTGCTTTGCGCCAACGAAATCAGGTCCTGCACGGTCTTTACCGGCAGCTCCGGGTTCACGACCAAGACATAAGGCGCCGTCGCCACCAAGCCGATGGGCTCGAAGTCCTTCTTGGGATCGAATGGCACGGACTTGTACACGAACGGGCTGATGGTATAGCTGCTGCCCACGGTCAGCAGCAGGTTGTAGCCGTCCTGGCTGCCGCGCGCCGACACGCCGATACCGATATTGCCGCCCGCACCCGCCCGGTTCTCCACCACGAAGGTCTGATGCAGACGCTCGCCGATTTTTTGGGCAAAAGGCCGGGCGACCGCATCGTTTGCCCCTCCTGGTCCGTGCGGCACGATGACCGTGACGGCCTTCGACGGATAGCCTTGCGCGTGGACGGCGCCAGCATGGGCAAGGCTCAGGGCGAGAATCAGCGCAGAGAAACTCAGTATCTTTTTCATCTTGACCAGTTTGTTCGGGTTGAAATGGAACTTCCATGCCGCGACTGAAACAACCAGGTTCATTGTCCGCTCCCCATTCTTTGTGTTTATCGTCCGCGTCCAGCTGCCTGGAGCGAATCATTTGATGGCAATTCTCGGCATCGAGATCGATATCGTCCAATACGAATTAAGGAATCATCTATAGTGTTTCCAGATAAATTGGACGGGATGCCCAGCCATGGACTTGCGGCAGCTTCGGTACTTTGCGGCGATTGCGGAAGAACAGAGCTTTACCAAAGCGGCCCGGAAGCTGCACATTTCGCAACCTCCGCTCAGCCAGCAACTGAGCAATCTGGAGGACGACCTTGGCGTCCGTCTTTTCATACGCACCAG
Organism: Achromobacter sp. D7-1; assembly: GCF_059760445.1. NCBI lineage: Bacteria > Pseudomonadati > Pseudomonadota > Betaproteobacteria > Burkholderiales > Alcaligenaceae > Achromobacter > Achromobacter sp. D7-1. The sequence continues at coordinate 55,419 of NZ_JCBAMT010000034.1, forward strand.
CAGAAGCGTCCAGCTCAGTGAAGCGGGCAGCGTGCTGCTGCCCCACGTCCGCGCCGTGCTGGATCGCCTGGACGAGGCCAGGCTTCAGGTACAGCGCGTGGCGCAGGGCCTGGAAGGGTGCGTGACGCTGGGCTTGACCGGCTCGCACTTCCTCGGCACCTTGCCCCAGTTCATCCGCGAGTTCCAACAGGAGCGGCCGCAGGTGGACGTGGCCTTGAAGGAAATGCCCCCGTCCGATCAACTGACAGGGCTGCAGGACAGGCGCCTGGATCTATGCCTCTCGCGCGGCATCCCTGACGATCCGACATTCGCCGCCGAGCTGCTATGGCACGACTCGTCGGTGGTCGTGCTGCCACCAGGCCATCCGCTGTCGCGCCGCAAGCGGCTGCGCCTGCAGGAATTGAAAGACGAAGATTTCGTGTTCTTCCGCCTGGGGTCGTCCATCTTTGCCGACTCGGTGTACCAGGCCTGCCTGTTTTCGCGCTTCGAGCCGCAGATCGTCCAACAGGTCGTGGAAGTGCCCGCCGTGGTCAATCTGGTGGCCGCCGGACTCGGGATCTCCATCGTCCCCGAATCGATTGCACGCCTGCGCGCCGATGCCGTCGCGATCTGCGAACTTGCACATGAAAAAGACATGCCGCAGATTTCGTCCAGCGTCTATCTCATGCGCCGATCCGACGAAGACCGCCAGGTCGTGCTGGGATTTGCCGCCGCGCTCCATCAATGGGCCAGGCAGTCGATACCCGCGCCCCTTTCCCTGGCCCGCCCTTCCGCGATATCGTAAGACGCCCTCCCCGTAGCCCGCCGCATCCATCCACCGGAGCCGCGACATGCGCGCAACAGCAAGAGCAAAAGCGCTTTTCGGTCTGATTGCACTGCTGGCCTGCCTGCTGGGCCCCGCGCACGCGCAAAGCGCCGCGACGGCGCCGCTCCGCCCCGCCCCCGTTTCCACCCAGGTCCAGGCTATCCTGGTGGCGGAAATCCCGCTGCGAGCGGACACCGATCACCGCTACGCCGAAAGCGTCATGGAACGCGTCACCGGCGCCGACCCCACCGACTTGCTGGCGCCGCGCCTGGAATCGATTTCCCGGTCCGTCGACGAAAAGCTTCAGCAGTTCCAGCCGGCCCAATTGCGCAGCCTGCCCATCATGCGGCTGGAAAGCCTGGAGCGGCACTGGATGTTCGACGCGCGCCGTTTCGCGGCCTGGCAGGAGGACATGCGCCAGGCGACCGCGGCCTATGCCGGCGACGCCGCCGAACTGGCGCGCCGCCGGGATGCCTGGCAGTCTCTCAAGACCGCGCCCGGCGCCGCCGACCTGCCGCCGGCCCTGACCGGCCGGATCGACTCCGTCATCGCCCAACTGGTCCGGGCCGAACAAGCGCTGTCCGTGCCGCTGGGCCGCCAGATCGCGCTGGGCCAGCGCGCCAACGCCGTTGAAGAGCGCATCCAGTCCGGGCAGCGCGCGGTGGCCGATGCCATCAACTACATCGACGCCCGCCTGCTTGAACTGGACGCGCCCCCGCTATGGGCGGCTACCTTCACGCCGACCGCGCGCAGCGATGCGATGGCCTATCTACGCTCCGGCCTGGACATGGAACTGCGCTTCGCCCGCCAGTACGCCGCGGCCGACACCGGCAACCAGCTGGCCCTGCATGTGCTGCAAGTCGTGCTGCTGCCGCTGCTGCTCTGGCTGGCCTGGCACAGCCGCCACGCGATCCGGGCCGGTGAAATGAGCCAGACGGCCGCAAGGGTGCTGGGACGCCCGCTGTCCGCCTGGCTGCTGCTGGCCATGATGGGAGTGCAGCTGCTGGAGTCGGATGCGCCGCTGATCGTGCTGCAGATCGCGCTGCTGCTGGCGGTAGTGCCAGTCCTGCGCCTGCTGCCACCGACCGCGCGCGAGCAGCTGGATCTGTGGCCCTACGCCATCACCGGCCTGTATCTGGCGGAGCGGCTGGGCATTTTCTTCCTGGCCAGCGAAACGCTGTACCGGCTGCACAACCTCGCCATCACCCTGCTGGCCCTGGCAACGGCGCTTTGGCTGCATGCCCGCGCCCAGCGCCGCGGCAACGCCCAGGCGCCCAGCCGGCTGCACAAGGCCGTGCGTGCCGGCGCCTGGGTCGCCGTGGCGTTGCTGGCCATTGCCGGCGTCTCCAACCTGATCGGCAACCTGTCGATGGCCGAGATGCTGACCAGCGCCGTCATCAGCAGCGGCTACTTCGGCCTGATGCTCTACGCCGGAGTCACCATCATCGTCACCCTGCTGCAGCTGCTGCTGGCCCGGCCCGGCGTGTCGCGCTTCCGCATCGCGCGCGAGCACGCCCCGCCCCTGGTGCAACTGCTGATCCGCCTGGTGATGGCCAGCGCCGTCGTGGGCTGGACCCTCTACACGATGGACCGCTTCCGCATTCTGCGCGGCACCTATGCCGTCACGACGAAAGTACTGTCGTACACGCTGGCGCTCGGGGACATCACCATCAGTCTGGGCAACATCCTGGTGTTCGCAATCTCCGTGGTGATCGCGTTCTGGGCCGCGCGGGCGATCCGCCTGGTGCTGCACGACGAAGTGCTGGCCCGCATGCCCCTGCCGCGCGGCGTGGGCAACAGCATCGCCTCACTGACCTACTACTCGGTGCTGCTGCTGGGCCTGGCGGTGGCGCTGTCGGCCGCCGGCGTCAGGACCAGCCAACTGGCCCTGGTGCTCGGCGCCCTGGGCGTGGGCATAGGCTTCGGCCTGCAGAACGTGGTCAACAACTTCGTGTCCGGCCTGATCCTGATGTTCGAACGTCCCATCCAGCCGGGCGACGTGGTGGAAATCGGCGAGACCTCCGGACAGGTGCGCGAGATCGGCATGCGCGCAACCCGCATCAGGACCTTTGAAGGGGCCGACGTGGTGGTCCCGAACGGCACCCTGCTTTCGGAAAAACTGACCAACTGGACCATGCTGGACCGCAACCGCCGCATCGAAATCAACCTGGGCCTGGCCTACGGCACCGACCCCGCGCAGGCCATCGAACTGCTGGGCTCGGTGGCGCGTGGCACCCTGGGCGTCTCCACCCAGCCGGCGCCCATCGCGCTCTTCATGGGCTTCGGCGCCAGCACCCTGGATTTCAGCATCCGCGCCTGGACGCCGGACTTCGACCAGTGGATGTCCATCCGCAGCGACATGTTGTCGCGGATGTACGAGGCGCTGACGCAGGCCGGCATCGGGATACCCTATCCGCAGACCGACCTGCACCTGCGCAGCATCTCTCCGGAAGCTTGCGCCGTCCTCGCGCAAGCCCGCCGCGCCGCGCCGGATGGCGGGCCGCCTCCCACATGACGCGGATATTGTGTATAGTGGCGGACTTTCGCGTTGGCCTGGTAGCTCAGTCGGTAGAGCAGAGGATTGAAAATCCTTGTGTCGGTGGTTCGATTCCGCCCCAGGCCACCAATGAATTCAAGCAGCTGGCCCCGCCTTTGGCGGGGCCTTTTGCTTTGGTGCGCGGCGGCGTTTGTCGGATAGCATAGTCACGCCGTGCCACCCCTGACTTCCCCTCCACGCGATGACGCCTGATTCCTCTTCCCCGTCCTCCTCCATCGGCATGGGCCGCGCGGCGCTCGTGCTGTGTCGCGCGCTCTGGCACTATGCCGACGGCGCGCGGCGGCAGCTGATGGGCGCCATCGCGCTGCTGTCGGGCGCGCAGTTGGTCAAGCTGACCCTGCCCTGGCTGGCCTCCCACGCCATCAACGCCTTGCAGCAAAACGACATGTCCACCGCCGGCCTCTGGATCCTGTTCCTGGTCGGCAGCTACATGATGTCCTGGGTGTTCCACGGCCCGGGACGCGTCCTGGAAGGCAACGTAGGCGTGCATGTCCGCCAACGGCAGGCCGACGATCTCTATGCCCGCATCGCGGCCGCCCCGCTGACCTGGCGCGACGGCAGGCATTCCGGCGACCTGCAGCATCGGGTATTGCAATCCAGCCGCGCGCTGTCGGCTTTCGCCCGCAGCATGTACGGCTACCTGCACAGCGCCTTGAACTTCATCGGCCCTCTGGTGGCGCTGACCCTGCTGTCGCCTGTCAGCGGCCTCATCGCCGTGAGCGGTTACCTGATTATCGCCCTCGTCACGTTGCGCTTCGACCTTGCGCTGATGCGGCTGGCCCGTTCCGAAAACGACCAGGAACGCCGCTACGTCGCCGCGCTGCTCGACCTCGTCAGCAATGCCGGCACCGTGATCGGCCTGCGGCTGCAAGCCGCCTCGCGCAAGATCCTGGGCCGCCGCCTGGAGGCGGTCATGCAGCCCTTGCGCCGCGCCCTGTGGATCAACGAAGTGAAGTGGTGCGTGGTCGACCTGGCGGGCATGTGCCTTACCTGGATCCTCGTGGTGGAGTATGTGCTGCGGCACCGCGAGCCCGGGCAAGCCCTGCTGCTGGGCACCATCTTCATGATCTATCAGTACGCCCAGCAGGCCGCGTCCGTGGTCAGCGCCATTGCCTCCAACTTCCAGAGCTTCGCGCGCATGCACACCGACTACAGCAGCGCCGAGCCCATCTGGCAGGCCCCTGGCAATCCCGAAGCCGCCGTCCCCGCGGTCCAGCCCGACGCGCCGTGGCAGACCCTGGAGTTGCGCGGCGCCACCTGGCGCTACTCGGACGAAGGACGCGGCGGCCTGCACGGCGTCGACCTGGTGCTGCGCCGCGGCTCGCGCGTCGCGCTGATCGGCGCCAGCGGCGGCGGCAAGAGCACGTTGCTGCGCACCCTTGCCGGACTCTATCCGCCGCAACAGGGCGATCTGCTGCGCGACGGCAAGCCCGTGGACTGGACCGAACTGCGCGCGCTGGCCACGCTGATTCCGCAGGAGGCCGAAGTCTTCGAAGCCAGCGTGCAGGAGAACCTCACCTTCGGCGAACCTGCCGATGCGCAGGCGCTGCAAGCCGCCGTGCATACCGGCGTGTTCGACGAAGTGCTGCAACGCATGCCCGATGGCCTGGCCAGCCCGATGAATGAACGCGGCAGCAATCTGTCCGGCGGGCAACGCCAACGCCTGGCCCTGTCGCGCGGCGCGCTGGCCGCGCAAGGCAGTTCCTTGCTGCTGCTGGACGAACCCACCAGCGCGCTTGACCCGCAAGCGGAGGGCCGGGTGTTCGACCGCATGTACGCCGCCTTCCCGACGGCTTGCATCGTGGCCTCGGTGCACCGCCCCAGCCTGCTCAACCGCTTTGACACCATCGTGGTGATGGAAGCCGGACGCGTGGTGGATGCGGGGCCGCGCGATGAAGTATTGTCCCGGCATCAACCTTGATAGAAAGCCCCGTCAGCCAAGCCCCTGCACTCCGTAGCCATGACTCAGCCGCCCACCTCCCACGCAGCGCAGCGCCAGCCCGGACGCAAGCGGATGAACCTGTTGGCCTATGTCTGCCTGACGATCAGCGTGGTGTTTGTTTTCCTGGGCTCGCAAATGATCCGGGACGGCGCCGAGGCGGGGATTCCCGTCACGCTGTTCTTCGGCGTCTGCGCCGTGACCGCGGTCCTGCAGATATGGCCGCAACTGCTCCAGCGTGAGTCGCGCTCAGCCTCGACGTTGCTGGCACGCTATCCAGGCCCCCTGGTACTCAAGGCCGCGAAAGGCAAGTTGCTGGTGTTCTCGTTCCTGTCCGCGGCCTTCGGCGGCGTGATCCTGTGGATGCTGCTGCACGAAGCGCTGCCGCCACTGAAGCAACTGATCCTCTGGCCCGGCGCCGGGTTTTTTCTGCTCGGCGCGGTCATGCTGCTGGTGCGCGCCGCGAAAGACGATACCGCCTTGCGGCTAGGCCGCGATGGCTTCGAAACCCGGCAGGTGTGGAACGGCAGGACAATACGCTGGCAGGACACCAGCGAATTCACCGTGGTCAGCGTCAGCCGCGCGGTGCCCAAGCTCATCGTTTTCGACGATGCCGCGGTCGAACGCGGCGGCACTGCGGGGCTCAACCGCCATATCGTCGGGCGCAATTCCAGCTTGGGTGAAACGTATGGGCTGACCCACGAGACCCTGGCCGACCTGCTCAATGCGTGGCGGACGCGGGCCTTGGAACAGGATGCGATCTTTACGCGGTGGCCTGAGAACGGATGATAGCCGTTCTTCAAAAAGCGGTCTAGAAGGCATGGGCAAGCGTACTGGTTGAAATCGCGCATGCGGCGCCCCTGGAACATTACAAAAAAGTAATCCACGCGTAACCTCCCCGCCCCTGTCAGCCCTCCACACTGGAGTCCATGCACTTCAGACCACAGAAAGGAGCTGACCATGAAGACCCTGACCACCTTGTTCAGTGCGTGCGCGTTGAGCCTGGGAATGACAGGCGCGGTCTACGCGCAGGCCGCCAGCGGCGGACATGACACGCATCATCCGGCCACGGCCGAGCCGGCCTCCAATACGCAAAAGGCGCCGGGCGCCGGCATGATGAAGAACATGGAAGCACACATGCAAGCCATGGGCGGAATGCACCAGCAGATGGCTGCGGCCAAGACGGCCGAAGAGCGCCAGGCCTTGATGGGCGAACATATGAAGTCCATGCCCGCCAATGGCGCCAGCATGCAAGGCTGCCACGAGATGATGGGATCGATGATGAATCCGGCGGGCGATGCGCCCTCGGCGGCGTCCCCGGCTGCCAAGGGCTGAGCGCCACGAGTCATTGCTGGCGGCCGGCGCCGCAGTGGCACCGGC
>NZ_JCBAMT010000035.1:0-61986 GCF_059760445.1 Achromobacter sp. D7-1
CCTTCAGGCGGGTCGCTTCCTCGACGGCAATCTCGTCAAAGGGGTTCATGGACATCTTCACATTGGCGATATCCACGCCGGTTTGATCAGACTTGACGCGCACCTTGACGTTGTAGTCAACGACGCGTTTAACGGGTACCAGTATTTTCATGGGTTTCCTAAGCGATAGGCAGGCGTCAGAGTTCTACCTCGGCGATGTCGTGCTGCAAGCGATTCAGGTAATGCAGGAAGGTCACGCTATCGTCGAATTGAAAGCTCTTCATCGCTTGCCGGTAAAACTCGTAGATGTTGGGCTGGATCTCGTCCCAGAAACGCTGGCCGGCCGGCAACAGAATGACGACGCGCGCGCGCCGGTCATTCTTGTCGGGAACCCGGCGCACATGGCCTTCGCGTTCCAGGCGCTTGAGCACGCCGTCCAGGCTTTGCCGGCTGACCACGAGATAGTCGGCCAGTTCGCCGAAGGTCATGCCGTCTGCCGCCTGAGGCCGAGTCAGCGCGCCCAGCACGGCCCACTGCACGGTGCTGATGCCGAGCTCGTTGCTCGCTTGGCGCTGCAGGGAGTTGCCAAGTTGGAACAGACGGAAGAACAACCGATTGTGGATCTCGGCGCCTGATTTGTTTGCCACGATGTTGTCGCCCTTGCAACAGATGAATGAAAGCGAGATTACCTCATGGCCTTGCGGGGCACGCTTCCTAGAAGGGGGTTTCGATCGGGAACCGGGGCGGTCGCTTCTGCAGGAAGGCATCCATGCCCTCCTTGCCTTCCGGGCTGGCCATGCCGATGAACTCCATCGCCAACGACGCATCGAAGATCGGGCCGGCCTGCCGTAGCCAGTTGTTCAGCGCGTGCTTGGTCCAGCGGATGGCGCCAGGCGCGCCATCGGCCAGCCGCGATGCGAGCTCGACCGCTTTGGCTTCGACCTCCGAGTCGTCCAGCGCGAGAGAGATGAGATTCATGCGCTCGGCTTCCTCGCCCGTGAAGCTGTCCGCCGTGAGCAGATAGTATTTTGCCTTGGCCATGCCGCACAGCAGCGGCCAGATGATGGTGGCGTGGTCGCCGGCGGCCACGCCGATTTTCATGTGCCCGTCGGAGAAGCGGGCGTCCTTGGATGCGATGGAAATGTCGGCGAGGACCACGCACGCGAGGCCGGCGCCGACGGCCCAGCCGCGCGCTGCGCTCACGATCGGCTTGGAGCAATTGATCATGCCGTAGACGATGTCGCGCGCTTCCTTCATCGTCTGCATGCGGGTGTCGTAGTCGTCGGCGCCATGGCGTTCATGATTGAGATCGCCGCCGGCGGAGAAGGTACGGCCTTCTCCGGTCAGCAGAATGGCCGAGACCGTGGGGTCGGCATCCACGTCCCGCCAGATCTGGGAAACTTCGCGGTGCATGGCTGCGTCCATGGCGCCCATCTTGAGCGGCGAGGCGAGGGTGATGCGCAGTACGCGAGGGTGCGGCCGGTCGAACTTGAGCCGGGTGTAGGAGGCATAACGGTCGTTCATGGTCAGCAATTCCTGTAGTGAGGGGATAAGAAGCCGCGGCGATATCCGGCGGTGGAGTCGTGGCGGGATGGATTCCCGCGAACAGCGATATCTCGGTCAGAAGGCATGGGCCAGCCTCAGCGCCTCCTCGATGGCGCGCGCGGCATCGAGTTCAGCCGCGTGCCGCGCGCCTCCTATGGTTTCCACGCGCAGGCCGGAGCCGGCCAGGGCCAGGCTCAGTTCGTTCTGCGCTATCTGGCCCGCGCATACGATGACGTCATCCACCGGAAGCACTTCCGTGACGCCATGACAGGAGTAGGTCAGGCCCGCGTCGTCGATGCGGTGATAGCTGGCGCCGGAAATCATCTGAACGCCAGCGCGCTTCAGGCGGGTCTTGAGGATCCAGCCGGTGCTTTTACCCAGGCGCCCGCCCGGCTTGTCCGGGCTGCGCTGCAGCATGTGGATGACCCGCCGCGGCGCGCATGGCGAAATGTGCATCATGCCGCCGGGGTTTTCCAAGGATGCGTCGATGCCCCAGTGCTGCCGGAACCGTTCGGGTGACAGCGATTCCTCTGCGTCGCCCAGGAGAAATTCCGCGATATCGAAGGCAATCCCCCCGGCGCCGATGAGGGCCACGCGAGCGCCGACGCGGCGACGTCCCGACAGGACTTCGTCGTAGAGGGCGACTTTCGGATGGTCGATGCCGTCTATGTCGGGCAAGCGCGGCGTCACGCCCGTGGCCACGACGACGGCCTCATATCCTCCCGCTTGCAATTGCGCGGCAGTGACTCGGCGGCCCAGCGCGACGGTCACACCGAGTCCCGCGAGCCTCGCCTGGAAGTACCGCAGCGTTTCATTGAATTCGGTTTTTCCTGGTATGCGGCGGGCCAGGTTCAGCAAGCCGCCCAGATCCTGTCCCGCCTCGTACAGCGCAACCTTGTGGCCACGTTCGGCCGCGTAGACGGCGAAGGCCATGCCAGCGGCGCCGCCGCCCGCTACCGCGATGTGGCGCGGCGTCGCAGCCCGGCCTGCCGGGTAGTCGAGTTCGCGCCCGGCGCGGGGGTTGACCAGACACGACGCCGCGCGCTCGGTGAAGATATGGTCCAGGCACGCCTGGTTGCAGGCGATACAGCTATTGATGAGGTCGGCGCGGCCCTGGCGCGTCTTGGCGGCGAATTCGGGATCGGCAAGCAGAGGCCTCGCCATTGACACGAAGTCGGCGGTGCCGCCAGCCAGCAGGCGCTCGCCGACTTCGGGCGTGCTGATGCGGTTGGAAGCAATGACGGGAATGGAAACCGCGCGCTTGATGTTGCGGACGGCGAACCCCCAGGCAGCTCGAGGGACGGACGCCGCAATAGTGGGGATGGACGACTCGTGCCAACCGACGCCGGTATTGAGCATGTCGACGCCGGCTTGCTGCAGGCGTTGCGCAAGCTGCGCGGTGTCGGTGCCGGTAAGTCCGTCTGGCACCAGGTCTATGGCCGAGATCCGGTAGATGAGCAGGAAGTGGACGCCGACGGCGGCGCGTACGGCCGCTACGGTTTCAATGGGAAAGCGGATGCGATTCTCGAAGCTGCCGCCGTAGGCGTCGCCGCGGAGGTTGGTGCATGGGCTCGTGAACTCATTGAGCAGATAACCTTCGGAGCCCATGATCTCCACACCGTCGTAGCCGGCCTCTTGGGCGAGCCTCGCGGTATGGGCTATCGCCTGCACAGTCTGTGCAATGCCTTCCGGCGTCAACGCGCGAGGCGTATGGCGATTGATGGGCGCGCGCAGCGCCGTGGGACCGACGCACAAGGGGTGCTTGGCATAGCGTCCAGCATGCAGAATCTGCAGCACGATCCTGCCGCCTTCCTCGTGCACGGCCTGCGTGATGGCCATATGCGGCGCCAATTGCTCCGGGTGCTCGAGGACGGGCGCGTCCTCCTCCATCCGGCCCGCCAGGTTCGGCGCGTATCCCCCGGTGAGTATCAGGCCGATTTCGCCGCGCGCGCGTTCGCGGAAGAACTGCACCTGTCGTGCCAATGGCTTATCCAGGGTTTCGATTCGGGTGTGCATGGCGCCCATGACCATCCGGTTGCTCAAGGCGAGAAAGCCGAAGTCATAGGGTTCAAGCAAGTTGGGGTAGGTGTGCATGATTTACCCGGATTTGCGAAAGGCTGGGGATGGGCGGGGCGGACGCGTGTCAGCTGTCGGTGAACCGGGCAGGCCGCTTGGCCAGGAAGGCGGCCATGCCTTCGGCCGCGTCGTGCGACCGCACGCAGAGCGCGAACATGTCGGCTTCTATTGCCAGCCCAGGCGCCAGCGCGCCGTCCAGGCCGCGGCGCATGGCTTCGCGCGCCAGGGATGTCGCGACCTTGCTGTGTCCGATCATGGGCTCCAGGAAGGCGCGCCCCAGGTCAGCCGGGGCGCCGTCGTCCACGATGCGGTTGACCAAGCCGATAAGCAGTGCCTCCTCGGCATCGACTGCGCGGCCGGAGAGCACCAGTTCCGCCGCGCGGGCCTCACCTATCAGACGGGGCAGGCGTTGGGTGCCGCCATAGCCAGGGATGAGGCCCAGCTTGATTTCGGGCAATGCCATCCTGGCCTTGGCCGTGGCGATGCGGAAGGTGCAGGCAAGCGCCAGTTCCAGGCCGCCGCCGAACGCAAATCCGTTAATGACCGCCACGCTGGGCAGGGCTGATTGCTGGATGCGATTGAAGAGGGCTTGCGCCTGGCTGACACTCGCGCGATGCGTAGCGGGCGCGCGGGCCTGGAGTTGCGCGATGTCCGCGCCGGCGCACAGCGCTTTGTCGCCCGCACCGGTAAGCACCATGGCGCGGCAGCCGGAAGCCTCCGCGTCGTCCACCGCCGTGCGCAGGTCAGCGAGCATCTGCTCGTTCAGCGCATTGAGGGCCTGCGGGCGATTCAACTCGATCACTGCGACTTGGTCGCGAAAATCCGTCACAACGGTCATGCTTGCCTCCGTTTTTGAATTTATATCAACATCATGATTTAAATGCGGAGCACTTGTAAAGGAAAAATTGCCTTTTGCGAGATCACGAACATATAATTATGAACATCGTTCATATAAGTGAACGAAAGAGAAGACGCATGGCGACAGACGGGAATGTGCCCGGCCTGGGAGCCGGCATGCGGAGGAGACAACCATGAAACTGTTGCGCACACTGGCGGCCGCGCTCGCCAGCAGTCTGATCCTTGGCCCTGGTGCGGCAGGCGCTCAGCCGGCCTTTCCCGCCAAGCCCATCCGGGTAATCGTTCCGTTCGCGCCGGGCGGCGCTACCGACCAGGTCGCACGCCTGTTGGCCGCCCAGGTGTCCGGCGAACTGGGAGTGCCCGTGGTGGTTGAGAATCGTCCGGGAGCCAATGGCAATATCGGCGCCGAAGCCGTGGCTCAGGCGGCACCCGACGGCTACACGCTTTTGCACAGCACATCCGCGCTGGGCTTCACGGCTGCATTTGGCCAGAAAGTCTCATACAACCTGGACAAGAATCTGGCCCCGGTTTCCCTGCTGATCGACCAGCCTTTGCTGGTCATGGCCAGCAATCCCCTGGGCGTGGCGAACGTGCAGGAACTGAAGGCCTATGCGCAGAAGCACCCGGGCAAACTGAACTATGGCTCGTCAGGCACGGGAAACTTGACGCATCTGGCCATGTTCGTGCTGCTGCAGGCGGCCGGAATCGAGGCTACGCACATTCCCTATAAGGGCGGCGCGGGGGCATTCCCCGATTTCATCGCGGGGCGTTTGGATTTGTTCGCGGACCCCATCAATTCGGCCTATCCCTATGTTCGGGACGGACGGGTCAAGGCGCTGGTGGTGACTGGCAAGGACCGGTCGCACCTGCTGCCCGATGTGCCCACCGCGTCGGAGGCGATCCTGCCCGGCTTCCAGATGGGCGCCTGGCAAGCCTTGATGGCGCCTGCGGGAACGCCGCCGGAAGTCATCGTCCGCTTGAATCAGGCCTACGTGAAGGCGTTGAGCGACCCCAAGGTGAGCGCCCAATTGGCGGCGCAGGGGGCGGTGCCCAAGGCGACCTCGCCGCAGGAGTTCCGGAGCTTCCTGCAAGCCGAAATCGATCGTTGGAAAGACGTGGTGCAAACCTCGGGCATTAAGCTGGACTGACGCCGCGCGACCAGTTGGTCGGGCTGAAGGAAATCATTCCCTGTTCTTGTCGTTTCAACGCGGTAGTACGCCCATATGCATCATGATATTGATATATATGGGCAAAAAAAGAACCGGAATTTTATTGTCCATCAGTACTGTCGAATATAAAATAATAAACATCATTCATAAATATGAACGATTTTACATCTGAGGCTGGGCATATGGCAGGATCTCTCTCTCACTTGCGCGTGCTGGATCTGACCCGTGTGCTGGCCGGGCCCTGGTGCACGCAGATGCTGGCCGACCTGGGGGCCGATGTCATCAAGGTGGAGCGCCCGGTGCTGGGTGACGACACCCGGCACTGGGGACCGCCCTGGATTGAGAATGACGGCGGCGAGCGCGTGGGCGACTCGGCCTACTTCACGTCCGCCAATCGCAACAAGCGCTCCGTCGCCATCGACATCTCGACCGCGCAGGGGCAGGAACTGGTGCGCGAACTCGCGCGCCAGTGCGACGTGCTGGTGGAAAACTACAAGGTCGGGGACCTGGCCCGATACGGTCTGTCGTACGCCCACTTGCGCGAAGTGAATCCGCGCCTGGTCTATTGCTCCATCACGGGCTACGGGCAAGACGGACCGTGCGCCCACCTGCCGGGCTACGACTTCATTTTTCAGGGCGAAGGCGGGTTGATGAGCATCACCGGCGAGCGCGACGACAAGCCGGGTGGCGGTCCGATGAAATCGGCCATTGCCGTCGCCGACGTGCTGACCGGTTTGAACGCCACCATAGGCATACTTTCGGCCATCGAGAGCCGGCACGCAACCGGCGTTGGCCAGCATATCGACGTCGCTCTGTTGGATACGGTCGTCAATTTCGGGGCCAACCAGATAGCCAGCTATTTCGCCAGTGGCGCGGTTCCACGCCGCTGGGGCAACGAGCATCCCAACCTCGCGCCTTACCAAACCTTTCCCACGGCAGACGGGCACATCATCATTGGCTGCGGCAACGACGGCCAGTTCCGCAGATTGTGCGAGCTGATCGGCATGCCTGAAATGCTCAGCGATCCGCGTTTCACGGACATGCCCGGCCGCAACATCAACCGCGCCGACCTGGTGGGCGCGTTGGAAGAACTGTTCAGAACGCAGCCGTCCAGACATTGGCTGGGCCTGCTTGCCAACTCTGAAGTCCCGAACGGCTCCATCAACAACTATGCGCAGGTATTCGAGCATCCGCAGGTAATACATCGCGGCCTGCGCGTGGACATGCCTCACCCTGGGGGCACGACGGTGGGCATGGTCGCCAATCCGATCCGTTTGTCCGGCACGCCGGTGGAGTACCGGTATCCCCCTCCATTGCGCGGACAACACACCGCCGAGGTGCTCGCTTCGCTGCTCAACAAGTCCGGGGCCGACATCGAGGCGCTGGAAGCAACACGAATCATCGAGATCAGGAACATCCCATGCACGACAGCCAATACGCTTTGAACGACGATCAGCTGCAGATACAGGATCTCATCAGGCGCGTGGCGCGAGAAAAGGTTGCGCCGCGAGCCAACGAGATCGACAGCAGCGCCGAGTATCCCCATGACATGTATGCCCTGCTCAAAGAGCTTGGGCTGTTCACTCTCCCGTTCCCCGAGCAGTATGGCGGGGCGGGCAGCATGTTGTCGGCATGCCTGGCAATCGAAGAGTTCGGTCGCGTTTGCTACAACACCGCCTACCTGCTGCTGGTCCAGTGGGTGCCGTTCGGCGCCATCCTGCATGGCGGTACAGAGGAGCAGAAGGCGCGGCTGCTGCCCGGCCTGGCCAGTGGCGACCTGCGCGGCGCCTTCTCCACCACCGAGGCCCAAAGCGGTTCGGACGTCAGCGGCATCAAGACCCGCGCCGAGAAAGTCGACGGTGGCTTCCTGCTGAACGGCGCCAAGATCTGGTGCACCAACTCGGACATCGCGGACTTCATCCTGGTGGCGGCAAAGTACCGCGAAGACGGCAAAGACGGAATCAGCCTGTTCATCGTCGAGAGAGGTACGCCCGGCCTGCAGGTTGGGCGCAAGGAAGAAAAAATGGGCGCACGCGGCGTGCCGTCCTGCCCATTGTTTCTTGACAACGTGCTTGTGCCCGACGCGAACATGCTGGGCGGTGGATTCAGGGCGGTAATGGAGGCGTTCAACGCCAGCCGTCCGCTGATCGGGGCGCGCGGCGTCGGCCTGGCCCAGGGCGCGCTGGACCACGCAATGGAATTCGTCACCAATCGCACGGCATTCGGCCAACAAGTCAGTGAGTTCCAGGGCGTGCGCTGGATGCTGGCCGACATGGCGATGCAGACTGAAGCCGCGCGCCAACTGGTCTACCGCGCTGCCTCGCTGGTGGATGGCGGCGCGCCGGCGGCGGCCCTGGCCCCGGTGGCGGCGATGGCGAAATGCTTTGCCAGCGACACGGCCATGAAGGTCGCGACCGATGCCGTGCAGCTGTTCGGTGCGGCGGGAATCTCGTCGGAGTATCCGATCAACCGCTATTTCAGGGATGCCAAGGTGTTGCAGATCATCGAGGGCACCAACCAGATCCAACGCAACATCATTTCTAACAGTCTGTTGGGCCGTCCAGCCCGCAAGTAAAGACACACACAAGGAGACCGCGATGAACCGCGAAGAGATCGAAACCGTAGGCCTGGGCATGTACTTCGAAGACCTGCCGGTCGGACGCAAGTTCAAGACGCTGGGACGCACTATCCAGGATGCGGACGTATGCGCCTTCATCAACTGCATACATATGACCGAGGTGTTGTTCACCGACATGGAATTCGTCAAGAACGAATCCGACATCAAGGGCCGCTTCGCGCCTGGATCGTTCGTGTATGGCATCTCGGAAGGGTTGTTGACTCAATCGACCATGCAGAAGACGGGCTACGCCTTTCTGAACATGGAACTGGATATCAAAGGACCGGCTTTCGTCGGCGACACCATCCACGTCGAGTGCGAGGTGATAGAAGCGCGCCTGTCCAACAGCCGCCCGGGGCGGGGCCTGGTGCGTACCTTCAACAAAGTGGTCAAGCAGGACGGCACGGTCGTGATGACGTACACCCCCCTGCGCATGATCAAGTGCCGTAACTAAGACTAGCCAGGAGAGAAACCATGAAGGGCCTGAAAGAAAAGGTTGTGATCGTCACGGGCGGCAGCGGCGGCATCGGTGCCGCGCTGTGCGAACGCTTTGCCGAGGAAGGCGCCAAGGTCGCCATATTCGACTTGAACGCCGAAGGGGCGGAGCAGGTCGCCGCGCGCCTCCGGGAAAAAGGCGGCCAGGCATCCGCGTATCGCGTGGACATCACCGACTACGCCGGAATCGTCGCCGCCGTCGCTCGGGTCGAGGGCGAGCAGGGTCCGGTCGATGTGCTGGTCAACAATGCGGGCTGGGACCATGCCGCGCGGTTCCTCGATACGGATCCGGAATTGTGGGACAAGATCATCAACATCAATCTGAAGGGCCCCATCAACCTGCATCACGCGGTGCTCAAGGGCATGGTCGTCCGCGGCAAGGGGCGCATCGTCAATATCGCGTCCGACGCCGGCCGCGTCGGTTCTTCCGGAGAATCGGTGTATTCGGCCTGCAAGGGCGGGATCATTGCGTTCACCAAGACCATGGCGCGCGAGGTTGCGCGCAAGCAGATCAACGTCAATGTGGTCTGCCCCGGTCCGACTGACACTCCGCTCTTCCGTGATTTCGCCGGCGAAGGTGAAAGCGGCGCCAAGCTGCGTAACGCGCTGGAGAAGGCCATCCCGTTCGGCCGGCTGGGCCAGCCCGGCGATGTGGTTGGCGCGGTGTGTTTCATGGCGTCGGACGACGCGGCATTCATCACCGGCCAGGTTGTCTCGGTGTCGGGTGGATTGACCATGGCGGGCTAGATCCCGCCAGCAAAACAGGGCGCGCAGCGCCCATGGCCGAAAGGCAGGAACAGGAGACAAGCATGATTCACTGCAAGCACTCCCGCAGGGCGGCCGGTCACGGCCGTCGCGGATACGCATGGCTGGCCGGCGTCACGGGCTCGGCTGTTCTGGTGATCGTGGCGGGCGTGGCGGCGCCCGACGCCATGGCCCAGGAAAACTATCCTTCCAAACCTATCAAGGTCGTCCTGGGCTTTTCCGCCGGCGGGGGGACCGATGCGATCGCGCGCGCGCTGGCGAAACACATGGCCGGCACGCTGGGTGCGAACGTGTTGATCGACAACAAGCCCGGCGCCAACGGCAACATTGCTGCCGAGGAAGTCAGCCGGGCGACGGGCGACGGCTATACCTTGCTGTACAACACCTCATCCATTGCGTCGAGCCCCGCGCTTTACAGCAAACGGCTGTCCTACGACGTGAGCAAGGACCTTGTGCCAGTCGCGCTCACGGCCAGCCTGCCGATCGTGCTGGTGGTGCCGGCAAAGTCGCCGTTCAAGACCGTGGAGGAACTGGTGGCCTACGCCAAGGCGAATCCCGGGAAGCTCAACTACGCGTCGGCAGGCAACGGCAATGTGACTCATCTGGCCGCGCTGTCGTTCGAGGATGCCGTTGGCATCAAGGGCATGCATATCCCTTACAAGGGCGAGGCGCCCGCGCTGGTCGACCTGATGGCCGGCATGGTTGACTATTACTTCGCGACGTCGGCGGGCGCCATTCCCGCAGTCAAATCGGGACGCCTGAAGGCGCTGGCGGTTGCGACGAAGGTGCCGCTGGATACCCTGCCGGATGTGCCCACGCTGGATGCAACGGTGGCCAAAGGCCTGGAGATGTCGGCATGGTCCGGGATGATGGCGCCAGCCGCAACGCCGCCGGCTATCGTCGTCAAACTCAATAGCGCAATTGAAAAGGCCTTGGCGGACAAGGAAGTGCAGGCGTATTTCGCCAACCAGAGCGCGCAGGCCTCGTCGTCCACACCTCAGGAGTATGGAGCGTTCCTGAGCAAGGAGATTGACGCTTTGGCCAAGGTCATCAAGAAGGCCGGGGTAACGCTGGATTGACGTCAGGCCAATTGCAGCGGGCCGCAACGCACTGGACGTTGCGGCCTGCGGTCGTTCCGGATATCAGGCCGGAAATTCCACAATGGTCCTACCCCAGGATCGACCGTCCAGCATGCGCTGAAGTTGTTGGGCAAGCTCATCGAGCGTAATGGTCTTCACCTGTTCCAGCGTGTGCTGGGGTCTGAGGTCGCCAGCGAGGCGAGTCCAAAGCTCGGCTTCCAGATCCAGGTAGTAGGTCAGGTTGACACCGATGAGGCGCACACCGCGCAGGATGAAGGGCAGCACGCTGGTGGACAATTCGTTGCCGGCCACGTTGCCGAAACTCGCCACGCATCCCCGCGGCATGGTGGACCGGAGCATCAGGTCCAGCGGCTTGCCTCCCAGCGCATCCAGCGCGCCAGCCCAACGGGCCGGCTCCAGCGGCCTGCCTTGGTCGACCAGATCCGTGGTGCCTAGAACGGCCTGGGCCCCCAGGGCTTGCAGATAGGACGCGCGGCCAGGCTTGGCGCTGACCGCTGCGACCCGATATTGCAGCCGCGCCAGCATTTCGATGGCCATGCTCGAGACAGCGCCGGTCGCTCCGTTGACGAGGATTTCGCCCCGTTCGGGCTGGCAGCGGGCCCCCTGCAGCAGGTGGACAGCGAGCGCGGCGGTGTAGCCGGCGATCCCGAGCGTGGCGGCGTCGCGCAATGCGAGCCCGCCGGGTAGCTTGATGACCCAGTCCGCGGGGACACGCAAGTACTCCGAGAATCCGCCGTCGTGGTCCACGCCGAAGCCCCGTCCCAGCACGGCGACTTCATCCCCTTCACGGAACCTGCGGTCGCCGGACGCCACGATCCATCCCGAGGCGTCACTGCCCGCGACGCGCGGGAATTTCCGGATGACGTTGCCATGCTCGGTAGTGGCCAGCGCATCCTTGTAATTGACGCCGGCGTACGCCGTGCGTATGACCACATCCCCCGGCGATAGATCGGCCAGGGCCAGGCACGCTAGGCCAGAGGTCATTGGCCCGTCGCGCCGGATCTGGTATGCGCGGAATGCGCCGGGGCCTGGCGCGCCGCCCGTGGGTGTTGGTTGCATTGAGGTCTCCTTGTTCTTGCTGCTTTTTGATCATTGCGCCGGTCCAAGCGGCGCCGCTTTTACAGGTATCATTCGAGAATATGAACGCAGTGCATACACATTGCTCCAGGCTGATCTGACCCATTCATGAAAACCCGATCCGAAACGAGTCCCGCCACTTCCGAGCCCCGCTCCTTGCTGCGGATTCTCGGCATCTTTGAGGTGCTGGCGCGCGGTGCAGGTGGCGCCACGCTCGCGGAACTGAGCAGCGAACTCGAGGCGCCCAAGAGCAGCCTGCTCTTGCTGTTGAGGCCCTTGGTGGCCCATAAGTACCTGATGCATGCGGCCGGACGCTACGAACTGGGGCCATCCATCTTCCAGTTGTCGGCCGAGGTGCTGGCCAGCGCGGGTGTCACCAAGATCCTGCGGCCCTATGTCGAGGAGCTGGCGGCGCGTTGTGAGGAAAGTGTGTTCCTGGCGCTGATCGACAAGGAAGCGAAAACGGTTACCTATATCGATGGCATCGACAGCAAGCAACCGGTCCGGTACTCGGTGCCGATCGGCACGAAGCGGCCGCTGCACGTGTCGGCTGCGGGCAAGTTGCTGTTCGCATTTCAGGACCAGGCTTGGCAAAAGAAGTACCTCAAGACCGCAAAACTCAAGTCCATGACTGGCAAGCCTCTGCCGGACAAGGAGGCTTTCGAGTCGCAGCTGCAGGAAATACGTGCTTCCGGAATTGCGGTGAGCATGGGTGAGGCGGTCGCAGGCGCGTCTGGCATCGCCGCGCCGATCGTCAAGGCTGACGGCACGGCCAGCTACGCGCTGATGATTGCGGCGCCCAGCGACCGTTTCGTGCAGTCGCTGCCCGCCTTGCGGCAGCTGCTGCAGGAAGTGGCCGCAGATGCTTCCGCAACCTTACGGCACATGCCCGGCAATTGAGGCTCCAGCCAGCTGATTGCGCCATTGTGTCTGTTCGGCGGGCGATAACCATCCC
Organism: Achromobacter sp. D7-1; assembly: GCF_059760445.1. Lineage (NCBI taxonomy): Bacteria > Pseudomonadati > Pseudomonadota > Betaproteobacteria > Burkholderiales > Alcaligenaceae > Achromobacter > Achromobacter sp. D7-1. The sequence continues at coordinate 12,637 of NZ_JCBAMT010000035.1, forward strand.
GCCAGCGCCGCTTCCATCGTGCTGGCGCTAGCGGCCTCGGGCGGCGTCGGCTTTCCCGGGGCCGTGCGCGAGAAGCGCGGGGCAGGCGCGGGCTGCATGACGCCGGCGACCTCGATCAAGACCTCCCGCTCCCGCATATGAGGGTGCTCGGCGGCCTGGTCCAGCGATAGCACCGGCGCGACGCATACGTCCGTCGTACCGAGCAGTTCGCACCACTGCGCCTGCGTCTTCTTCCTGAAGGCGTCGGCGAAGATGGACCTGGCCAGCGGCCATCCGTCGCGGTCGGCTTGGCGGCCGAGTGATTCACGGTCCAGACCCATGAGTTCGAGCAGCTTGTCGTGGAACTTGCGTTCCAGCGGCGCGACGGAAATCCACTTGCCATCGGCGCACTCGTAGACGTCATAGAAATAAGCGCCAGAATCCAGCATGTTGTGGCCACGCTTGTCGTTCCAAAGCCCGGCCGCATGCAGGCCGAACAGGGAGGTCGCGAGCGATGCAGTGCCGTCCACGATGGCGGCGTCGACGACCTGGCCCTGTCCTGACCGGGCGGCTTCGATGATGGCGGCGAGCACGCCCAGGGCCAGGTACAGCGCGCCGCCGCCGAAGTCTCCCACCAGATTCAGGGGCGGGGTCGGCGGCTGGCCTTCGCGGCCCATGGCGTGCAACACGCCGGTCAGGCCGATGTAATTGAGATCATGGCCGGCCACCTGGGCCAGCGGTCCGGTCTGGCCCCAACCCGTCATCCGGCCGTAGACCAGACGCGGATTGCGTGTCAGGCACGAGTCGGGTCCCAGTTCCAGGCGTTCCATCACGCCGGGCCGGAAACCCTCGAGCAAGGCGTCGGCGCTTTCGACCAGACGCAGCACCAGGTCCCGTGCCGTGGCGCTCTTGAGGTCCAGGGCGATGGCTTTGCGGTTGCGCAACAGCAAGTTGAAGCTGAGCGGGCGCTCGATGCCCAGCGATGGGGGTTCCGGCCGGTCTATGCGCAGCACGGTAGCGCCCAGGTCCGCGAGCAGCATTGCGGTCATCGGGCAGGGACCTATGCCCGCGAACTCGATGATCTTGATTCCCTTGAGCGGACCCATCATGCCTCTCCCTGACTGGCCGGGGCTGTCTCGCCGCCGGGCGCCGCGCTGACAGGCGCCGGCACGAGGTAGAGCGCGCGGCCGCTGGCGATGAGATTGCCCTCTGTGTCCAGCACGCGGGCATGCGCGGTCGCGAAACGCCTGCCCAGGTGTATGACCTGGCCCTCGGCCCGCAAGTCGCCCGGTTTGGCCACGCGGTGGAAGTCCACATGCATGTCGATCGTGGGGACGGGAACGCCCACTTTCAGGGCGACCGCGTAGTCGCCAGCGGCATCGATCAGCGTCGCAAGTATGCCGCCATGCGTGGAGCGGATATCGGGGTTGGAAATGAGTTCCTCGCGCCAGCGGATGCCGAGCGCGATGCCGTCGTCATCGACTCGCAGCACGGACATGCCTAACCATCGGTTCAAGGGACTGCGGTTGACGATGCGGCTTGCCTCGGCGAATGCGGTGGGACTCATAAGGCCTCATGTGGCTGGTCTGCCCGCCGGTCTTCGGCCGCTCGGGTCAGATTTTTGATTGTTCATTATTATGAACGTCATTCATAAATATACTGGTGGAGAAAATGGAGTGTCAAGGCCGGAAATTCGGGGCCTTGCGTGCCGGCGTCCGGCATCGCCTGACCGCGCGGCGTGGGCAGGGCGTTCATGCCCGTTCCGTAGTCCGCTGGCCGTCGGCTGTCTCGACGGCGTTCTTCACGGCCGCGAGCACATCGTCGCAGATGCCTGACACCGCATCCGCCGATCCGCGGACTCCCAACTGGTTCAGGTGCGCATCGAGCCGGGCGCATTGTGCGGCCAGCGCAGGCAGGCGGAAGATGGCCAGCATGCCGCGCAAGGCGTGCAGTTCGCCGCGCAGGCGGCCGCTATCCTGGTCCATGGCGGCTCGCTTGATGGTGGCCAGGGATTGTGCGCAGGATTGTTCGAAGGTGCGCAGCAGCGCGGGTGGAAAGGCGCGTCCGTCGGTCAGGGCTTGCGGGCCGCCGGAATCCGCCGTGGACTGTTGCAGGCTGGGCGCGGCTTGTCCGCACACGTCCAGCAAGGCAAGTTCGAGTTCGGCCAGCGGCAAGGGCTTGGTCAGCACGCGCGCGATGCCCGCTTCATCGCAACGTTGCCGCTCGTTTTCCGTCACGCAAGCGGTGGCGGCGATGACAGGCATGTCCGGCCGGACGGAGCGGGCCTGGCGGGCCAGCGCATAGCCGTCCATGCCGGGCATCGCCAGATCCGTCACCAGCACGTCATAGCGGCGTGATGCCAGCAGCGCGCAAGCCTGCGCGCCGCCCTCCGCCAGATCGACTTCGCAGCCCAGCAGTTTGAACTGCTCTTCGAACAAGCCGCGATTGGCGGCGTTGTCTTCGGCCACCAGTACCCGCAACGATCGTACCGGATGCGGCGGCGCCGGCACGGGCATTGCCGTGGCCAGGGGCGCGTCCTGCAACGCGTGCCGCAGTGCCCAGGCCAGGCCCTGCAGCCCATACATGGACACGCTGAGCTTGCGCCCCGCATCCTGTGGCATGGAGGGGCCCAGCATGCCGCAGTCGATCACCCATGAGGACTGGTCCAGCAATCTGTCCTCGTCCCGGGGCTGCCAATCCGCTTTGTTCCCCCAAATGATGAGGACCGTCGCTTCGTCCAGCATGTCCGCGTCCAGCTCGGAAGGGTGGCGGCGGGCGTGAACGCGCAGTCCCCAGGTGCGCAGGACGGCTTCCAGATGGTGGCGGCAGTTGTCGCGCGCAGCCAGCAGCAATACCTGTTCGCCGGCGAACCATGGCCTGTCGTTTTCACCGGCGTCGATACCTGGTTCCAGGGTGAACGCAAACAGGCTGCCGCGTCCAGGTTCGCTGCGCACCGACAGGGAGCCGCCCATCGCCTCCACCAGTCGGCAGCACAAGGTCAGCCCCAGGCCGGTGCCGCCGTAGCGTCTGCCTATGGTCGCGTCGGCCTGGCTGAAGGCGCGGAAGACGCTCTGCGTCTGTTCTTCGGTCATGCCTATGCCCGAGTCCTCGACCTCGATGGCGATGCTGGTCGTGTCGGTCCGGACACGCAGCACCACCTGGCCCTGGTCGGTGAACTTGATGGCATTGGAGAGCAGGTTGTGGATCACCTGTCCCAGCCGGGTGGCATCCCCCCGCATCGGCAGCCTGAGCGCAGCGCCCAGCTCGCCGAGCAAGGCCAGGCCCTTGGCTTGAGCTTGGGGCGCGAACATGGACAAGGCGCGCGAGGCGACTTCGAGCAGGTCGAACTCCGTCTGCTCCAGGCTGAGCTCGCCGGCCTCGATCTTGGAGAAGTCCAATACGTCGCTGATCGTGGCGAGCAGCAGGCCCGACGAGGCGCGCACGGTTTCGAGCCGGTTGCGCTGGACTGGCGCCAGGCGCGAGCGCGAGAGCAGTTCGAGGTGTCCCAGGATGGCATGCAGCGGGGTGCGGATCTCATGGCTCATCGCCGCCAGAAAGGCCGACTTGGCGGCATTGCCGCGGTCGGCAGCGGCCTTGGCCTCGCGCAGGCGCTGCGCCAACTGGTACTTTTCGGTGACATCGATGAATGCGGCCACGACCACGTTGGCACCCCGGTAGCGCGCACCCGCCATGCTGACCGACAAGGTGACGGGATTGCCGTCGCGGGCCACGAAAGAGAGGTCTTCCTCGACCACATCCGTGTCGCGCGTGCCTGCAGCCACGCCTGCGCGCCGCCGGTAGCGGTTGGCCAGTTCCGCCGACAGGCTGAACTTTCCCGCGCCCACGCGCGCAGTCATCTTCTCCATGGCCGGGCTGTGCAGCAGCGGGCTGCCGCTGGCCGCATCGATCAGGCCCAGGCCGACCGGCGCTGTCTCGATGAGCGTACGGTTGAGATGCTCGCTTTCCAGCGCCAACCGGGAGCGGTTCATCAAGGGCCGGACCACGCGCAATTCAAAGTAGAACAGCAGGGCCCATATGAGCGCCAAGGTCGTTGCGGTCATGGTGGCGGGCATGGTCAGCTGCGCGGCAATGGCGTTGACGATGCTGCTCCAGTCCAGCGTAAAGACCAGCACCCAACTGGTGGGACCCAGGCCTTCCGAAATCGAGAACTGGCCGGAGCGTGTCCTTTCCTGGCGTGTGCCGGCAGGGATGTCTGCAAGATCGGCGGCAGGCGCCGCGTCCTGTGCGAGGTCGGACTCCGCGCCCGGCGATGCGGCGATGAGTTGACCGCTGGCCGACAGGATGGCGAAATCCCCAGCCTGCCGATTCGCCGCTGGCGATGCGCCGGGCTGCAGGGGGGCATACTCCGTCACCAGCACGGCGACGGGCACTCCCTTGTCCAGTATGGTTCCACCGATGCGGAACACCTGCTTGCCGGTAATCGGATTGGCGACGGGAGGGATCCAGCGCAAGGAGCGCCACGTATCGGTGCCTGCGTCCGTGGCGATCAGCATGCGCCGGCTGACCTCGCCCGTCAGCAGGGCCAGGTAGCGGTCGCGGTCGGCCAGGATCCTTTGGCGGACGGCCTGGTCTGGGGCGGGGACCAGACCCGCAATGCTGCCGTTGACGCCAAAGAAGAACGAGGCCAGCGAGTTGCCATGGTCGGCGGGGCTGCCTGAAGGAATGCGGCCGATCTGCTCGGCCAGATTGAAGAACTTGCCTATTGCCGCATTCGCCACCCGCCCGCTCCCCGAGCCCAATATCCATTGCGAGCGGGAATCCTCGTCGGATTCCAATAACAGTTCTTCGCCCTGGCTGCGGTACTTTGCGATCTGCACAGCGTCGAAGGGAGCCGCTTCCCGCCACATCAGTTCCGCGCTGGCCAGACCGATGCGGAAGGCGTTCTCGCGTGTATAGATTTCCTTCATGAGCACGGCGTGTTCAGCCACGAAGGATTGGCGCACATACTCCAGGTACTTGTCGGCGGTGGTCTTTGCTTCCAGGGCGAAGGTCAACAGCACCGCAGCCGTGATCAGCACTCCGCCGCCCAGGCTCTGCCAGCGCTGATAGCGGCGAAAGCGCGTCACGGTGTCGAGCCGCGAGGGGCTCAGGCGGTGGCGTAGTCGAATCAAGATGCGGCAGGATATGTATCAGGCGGCGCCGGCATGCCGCCGCGGATGGGCGGGCGCAGCGGGTTTCAGGGGCGGGCGCAATCACTTGAACATCATTCCGGCCGCTTTGACGCAAAGGGGCGGTGGCGGCTTTGATGTGGATCAAGCGGCTGCCATTCGGATGCTGGATGCGTTCTACGTGTCGACATTGCACAAGCGACAGCGTGTGGGGCGCCCGCCCGGCGGGGATTCAAGCGACTTGCTCGTCCTCCTCTTGGGGCAGCGCCGCGTTGGCCGCGGCCAGGGCGGGCTGGTCCGGCAGTGCGGCGCAGCCGTATCGGATCAAGTCCGCATCGCGTTCAAGACCCAGCTTTTTCATCGCGCTGCGCTTCTGTGAACTGATCGTCTGCACGCTGCGGCTGGAGATCTGCGCTATTTCGGTGATGGTGGTGCCCGCACAGAACAGGCGGATGATCTCGGCCTCTCGCCGCGTCAGCCGGGATGGTTGCGGCGAGAGGGATTCGCGGATGATCATGTCCTTGACCGTCGGCGAATAGTAGGTCCGGCCGCGGCTCATCGCGTGTATCGCTTCGGCGATATGGCGCGTGGAGTCCGCTTTGCTGAGTATGCAGAGATTCTTTTCGGCCAGCAGCGCCCGCAGCAGCGTGGGATGCTCGATCATCGTGAGCACGGCCACGCGCAGCGCCGGGAAACGCCGTCGCAGAAAACCGATGAGCCCCAGGCCGTCGCCGTGTTTGCCGCCCGGCATCGCATAGTCCGAGACCACCGCGTCGCAGGGTTGCGCTTCCAGCAGGGCAACCAGGTCCGTGGAATTCCTGGCGCAGCCTATGACTTCGATCGCCGGGTCCCGCGCGAGCTCATGGCTCACGCCCAGGGACACGATGGGATGATCGTCGGCGACGATGACGCGGATGCGGCCGTGTGACATGTTTTTTTCCGTTCATCCAGAGCCTGCTACTGGAACCGCCGCGCGTCCATGGCCGGTTGCGGCGGGATTCGAAAGCAGGCGTTTGAAACGCCGTATGTGCGCGGCAGTTGTGACGATGCCGCTTGCCGCCATAGTACCGACTGCTGGAACGCGGAAGAATAGGAGGAGTACGAAAGTGCGGCCTCCCTCGCCGCCGCTTTGCAATCCGTGGCAGCCTGCTGCGGAATCGTAGAAGTACGACTCCGTTTTCGTAGCCTTCCCAAAGCCCCGCCGCCGCGCGATCCGTATTCTGCCTGCAAGACGAGCGTCGCCCGGCATGGCCGGAGCGGCAGCCGGCCGGGCAGCGAGCGCTGCCCGTGCAAGGTGGCTGAGAGCAAGGGGATGGGGAATGACAGGGGAGCGTACCGGCAAACCCGGGCAGGCGGACGCATGCTTGCGCCGCAAGCGCTCAAGCGCATGCCAACGAGCGGCCGCTACGGGCGTCGGACTGACCATGGTGTTTTACGCGAGCAGCTCGTGGGCGCAGATTCCGGATGCGGGACGCGCCATTCGCGATCTGGAATCGGCCTTGCCCGCCATGCCCGCGGCCAGCAGCGCACCCGACGTGCAGCTGCCCGAGCCGCAGCCGCCTGCCGCCGCGTCTGGCGAGGCGGACGCGGGCCCTTCCGTCCTGGTTCGCGAATTTCGCTACGAAGGCAACCATGTCGTCGACGCGGTCACATTGCAGGCGCTGTTGGCCGATCTGGCGGGCACGGCGTTGACGTTGCCGGAGCTGCGCGCGGCCGCCGATCGCATCACTGCTTACTACCACGATCAGGGCTATGTGCTGGCGCGCGCCTATTTGCCGCCGCAGGACCTCGATGCGGGCATCCTCCGCATTGCCGTGCTGGAGGGCAGCTACGGCGATATCCGCCTGCAGAACCGCTCGCGGGTCCGCGACGTGGTACTGGAGCAGCCGCTCTCCGTCCTGAGCGCGGGCGATACGGTGCAGGCCGACGAACTGGAGCGCGCGCTGCTGTTGTTGAGCGACCTGCCCGGCGTGGCCGTGACGGGTACGCTGCAGGCTGGCGCCGAAACCGGCACCACCAGCCTGCTGGTGGACGCTGACGCGGGGCCGCTCATCTTCGGCAGCCTGGACGCGGACAACTTCGGCGGCTACTACACCGGCGAGTACCGGCTGAGCGGCAGCTTCGGCGTCAACAGCCCCCTGCGCCTGGGCGATCAGCTCAATCTGCGGCTGCTGGGTAGCGACCGCGGTCAACGCTACTACAACGCGGCCTATCAGCTGCCGCTGGGGCCCTGGTCCACGCGGGTCGGCGTGGGCGTGTCCAGCATGCGGTACGAACTGGGCAAGCGCTTCGAACCTCTGGGTGCGCATGGCCGCGCCGAAGTGTCGACCGCGTTCATTCAGCAGCCCTTGGTGCGCACGCGTCGCGCCAGCCTGCGCCTGCAATTGCAGTATGAGCGCAAGCGTCTGGCTGACCGCATGGACCTCTTCGAGCTCAGCAGTCGCAAGCGTATCGGGCTATGGACCTTGGCCCTGGCCGGCAACAGCGAGGACGGATGGTTCGGCGGTGGACGGAACGCCTGGAATCTGTCGCACAGCCGCGGCCGGCTGCGGCTGGGCGACGCGCAGGCCGGGCGCGAGGATCGCCAGACCGTGCGTGCAGCCGGCTGGTTCGGCAGGACCAATCTCTCGGCCAGCCGATTGCAGCAGCTCGCAGGCCGCTTCCAGCTGTTTGCGCGGCTGGAGGCACAGTGGGCTTCGAGGAACCTGGACAGTTCGGAAAAATTCAGCCTGGGCGGCCCCTATGGCGTGCGCGCGTACCCGCTGGGCGCGGCCAGCGGCGACGAAGGTTGGCTGGCCAGCGCCGAGTTGCGCTACCAGCTGGCCCCCGGCTGGCAACTGAACGCCTTCGCGGACCGGGGGGGCGTGCGTCTGAGCAAACGCCGCTGGGCGCAGGGCGACAACCGCAACGGCCTGGGCGCGGCGGGATTCGGCATTACGCAGTTCGGCGCCAGCCATCAGGTGAATGTGAGCATCGCCTGGCCGATTGGGCAGCAGCCACTCGCGACGGAGGCGGACCAGGAGCCCCGTTTCTGGCTCCAGGCATCGCACTACTTCTGATCCAGGCGCAGCACGCGCGCAATTTTCCCAACCGGCGCAGCCTGCCATGACGGCGGACCCGCCACTCTTGCGAGGCAATCATGAACAAGACATATGCATTGGTATGGAACGAGGCCAGACAATGCTGGAGCGTGACGCGCGAGTCCGTGCGGCGTCACGGAAAAAAGGGGGGCGGCAGGCGCGGCAGCGTCGCGGCGCTGGCGCTGATCGGCTTGGCGGGCCTGTCTTCCGCGCATGCTGCGCCGACGGGCGGAACGATTGCGGCCGGCAACGGTATCGGCGATATCCACAATACGCTGGACCGGAAGCAGGTGTCGATCAACCAGCACACGCAAAAGCTGATCATCGACTGGAACAGCTTCAACATTGGCGCCGATGAACGTGTCGCCTTCAACCAGCCGGGCGCCAGTTCCATCGCGCTGAACAGAGTGAATGGTCTGTCGCCGAGTTCGATCCTGGGGCGCATGGACGCCAATGGCCAGGTCTTCCTGGTCAACCCCAACGGCATCGTCTTCGGCAAGGGCGCGGAGGTCAATGTGGGTGGCCTGGTTGCCTCGACCAAGTTGCTTTCCGACGCGGATTTCAACGCGGGCAACTACCGTTTCACGGGGGCGTCGGAGGCCGCTGTGCTGAACCAGGGCGTGATCGCGGCGCGCGATCGGGGCAGTGTCGCGCTGCTGGGCGCCAAGGTCAGCAACCAGGGCGTAATCCAGGCGCGGCTGGGACGGATCGCGTTGGCGGCAGGCGGAGCGTTCACCGTGAACTTCGACGGCAACGGCTTGCTCGATCTGCGGATGGATGGCGCCGCGCTGTCCGCCCTGGCCGAGAATGGCGGCATGCTGAGCGCCGACGGCGGGCAGGTGCTGATGACCGCCAAGGCTGCCGGCGCAGCCTTGCGCACGGTAGTCAACAGCCAGGGCATCATCGAAGCGAAGACGCTGCAGGGTCAGGGCGGCAGGATTACGCTGGATGGCGGCGACGCCGGCCTGGTGGTGGCTGCCGGCAAGATGAATGCGAGCGCGCTTGCCTCGCATGGCAATGGGGGCGAGGTGGAGATCCGCGGGCAGCAGGTGACAGTGCGGCTCGGCGCCGAGGTCGATGCGCGGGCGTTGAATGGCGATAGCGGAACGTGGCGCATCGCCTCGGCGGACGTGGCCGTGGGTGCAAACGCCAGCGCGGCAAACGCCACGGTGCATGCGGACACCATCGCCAGCAACCTCGCGGCCACCAACATCGTGTTGGAAGGCACTGCGGGCGATGTCGCGCTCGATGGCTCGGTCGCGTGGCGCAGCGGTAACACGCTAGGCTTGATCGCGGCGCGGGATATTGCGGTCACCGGAGACCTGACCGCGACCGGCCAGAACGCCGCCATCGCCATGTCCGCTGGCGGCGAAATCGCGCTCAACGGCAAGACCGCCGTCAGCGGCATCAATGGCGCATTGTCCTTGCAGGCGCCAGGCGACCATGTGCTGGGCGAAGGCGCGTCGATCACGCTGTCCGGCGCGGGCGCCTCGTTCCACGCGCATGGCCAGCGCTACGCCGTTATCCAGAACCTCGCTCAACTTCAGGATATCGACCGCAATCTGAGCGGCTTGTACGTGCTGGGCAACAACCTGAGTGGTCGCGGCGCGATCCAGTCCATAGGCGGTTCGCACGGCACCTTCTCGGGTACCTTCGACGGGCTGGGCAATACGCTGAGCGGCTACTCGGTCAGCGGCGCCGGTCCCAATGTGGGCGTGTTCGCGGCGTCCTCCGGCAGCATCCGCAATATCAACCTGGCGTCGATGAAGGTGAATACGCCGTCCAGCGGCGTGGCGTCCATGTCGGTGGGCGCGCTGGTGGGCTACAACTCAGGCCAGATCATCAACGTGTCCACTACCGGCATGTACGTGAAGGGCAGTTCGTACCACCGCAATGTGGTGGGCGGCCTGGTCGGCACCAACGTCGGCGGCAGCATCGACCGGGCCAGCGTCGCGGGCAACGTGTACGCGGGTTCGCACACGGTCGCGCTCGGCGGGTTGGCGGGCGAGAACCTGAACTCCGTATCGAGTCGCGGCACCATCACGCGCAGCGTCTCGCACAACGCCGTATCGGGCGTCATGCAGCGCGATGAACTGGGCGGCATGGGTGGTCTGGTTGGTGTGAATCGCGGCTTGGTCGCGGACGCCTCCAGCCACGCGGGCACGCAGGCCACGGGCGCTGGCCACAGCGTGGGCGGACTGGTGGGCAACAACCTGGGCGGGGCCATCGAGCGCTCGTTCGCTACTGGGTGGGTGCAGAACGGCAGCAACGCCTACACGGGCGGCCTGGTGGGCTTGAACAGCGGGAGCATTTCCGGGTCGGCAGCTGAGGGCGGTGTCAGTGCCGAGGGCGGCGGATCGACCGGCGGCTTTGCCGGACGCAACACCAGCAGCGGCCTGCTGGCGGATGTCACGGCCGCGGGCGACGTGACGGCCGCGTATGGCGTCAATGTGGGCGGTCTGGTCGGCGCCAACGACGGGCGCATCGATACGGCAGAAGCGGGCGGTGAGGTCAGGGCCGGCCAAACCCGCAATGGCGGCCACGCGGGCGGTCTGGTTGGCTACAACAGCGGCAGGATAGAAGCCTCGGTCGCCCGCGGCAAGGTTGCTGGCGGGGCCTATGCCTACACCGGAGGCCTGGTCGGCTACAACACCGGGACGCTGGCAACGGTCAACGCCAACGGCGACGTGAAGGCAGGGAAGAACAGCGCGGTAGGAGGGCTGGTCGGCGCCAATCAGGGCTTTATCGTTTCAGCGATGGCCAACGGCAATGTCTACGGCAGCTTCAACAGCCATGTCGGCGGCGTGGTGGGCGAGAACGGCGGCATGGGGGAAGTCCTGCAGTCGTCTTCCGCGGGGGAAGTGGGCGGTGCCGGCCAGGCTTACCTTGGCGGCATCGCGGGCCTCAACCAGGGCGCGATCACCTATTCCAGCGCGAGCGGCAAGGTGAACTTCGTCAACTCCCTTTCGCACACCTATGGCGGCCTGGCCGGTGTGAACTATGGGGTGATGCGCGCCAACAGCACGTTCGGACTGGCATCCCTGGTGCCGCAAGTGGGCTTGAACCACGGCATCGTCGAACGTTGATTGGCGGTGCTTGAAAAGGGCCGTGGGCGCTTGCGTCCATGGCCTGTTCGCAAGAGGCGCAGCCATCTCAAGGAAATTCGAAGGTGAACTCCGCGCTACCGTCGGCGATGCCGGCCTTGACCGTCCCGTCGGTCGGCGCCGTGCGGACGTAATGGGCCCGCAGCGCCAGCACGGCCTGGTCGCCGACGCGTTGCATGGCATACGCGATGCCGTGGCGGACAGGGGTATTGGCGGCATCGTCGATCATTGCGATGCCTATGCCCTCGGCCGTTTCCGAGCCGGGTTTCAGGTTGAGCACATGGGGATCCGGGTTGGGTCCGTACTTGTCGGAAAAGGTAATGGTCGGCTTGGCCGCGGCGCTGCATTGGCTCAGCACGATGGAGAATTCCTTGGAAGGCGAGGTGGCTCCCGGCGTATCGAAAATGGAGATCGGCAAGTCCCCCAGCGAGACCTCTATTGTCCGATAGGCGCCGACCTCGCACCTGTTGGGCACGATCACGCCGGTGCCGCCGCCGATGCCGATGACGCCCGTGCCCTGGTAGGAAAAGGGCTGATTGCCGCAGACGCCGGCAATACCCGGCGTCCACACGGGAAAGCTCTGGATGACCTCGCCGTAGCCCACTTTGCCCTGCTGATAGTTGACCGCATAGAGCATCAGCGTAATGTTGGGGTCTACTCCAGTCACTTTCAGTTCCCCGCTGGGCAGATTGGCCGCGGAGTCGGTCAGTACCAGGCGCTGGATGTATTCGGTGACGGTGGAGTTCTTCTGCGATGCCGACCCGGAGGTGTCGTAGTACACGGGACGCTTGTCCACGACCACGGGCAGTGCGCCGGGCTTGATCCGTCTTTCGACGCCATCCGCGCCCATGACGGATACCTGCAATCCAATGCCGGGCACGTTCGTCTGCGCCGTGCCGTCGGCGGCCACGCCTACGTTGTGGCCCCATTGCGCCGCCGCGACCAGTTCGTGGAGCACGCCTGGCGATACGCCAGAGCCGAACTGGAAGTTGTTGAAGAGCCCGGCTCCCCGCTCGAACAGCACGTCGCCGATCTGCGAGGAACTGGTCAGCGGCGAGACTTCGCGCCAGGGGCCGCCGGCCTGATTCGACTGGCTGCAGTGGATGGCGGGGCGGTTCATGACCAGTTCGCTGCGGGCCGGGGCGCATGGCAGCGCCACCGCAGCGGCCAGCAGGACGATGGCGGACCGTGCCAGGCGGTCGGGGCCGTGAGTGAGCGCGGGAATGGGAGGCTTGTTCATCGGGTGTTCTCCTGGATGCCGGGACCTGCCCGGACTCAGTCTGCGGGCGCGAGCGTCGCCACGCCGCGGACCAGGGCGCCGGCGTCGTCGGCCGCCTCATAGTGCAGCGTGGTGGTGCCTGCCTCGGGTTGATGGCCGGCGGGCAGCGTGAACCGGCTGGTGGCGTAGGGCGGCAGCGTCAAGCCCTCCAGGCGCCGCATGCCGGTAGCGGCGGGGATCTCCAGCCGCGCCAGCGACACATGGAAAGGGGTGGGGTTGCGCGCCTCCAGCTGCCATGGCGCGGCGGCGTCGCCGGTTCGCCCATATTTCCACGTGACGTGTGCCGGAGCCTCCCGCGGCTTGCCTTGCAGTCCCGGGGGGCGGAACAGGACCTTCATCCGCAGCCGGACCGACAGCTGCAGCCGGTTGCGGCGTGATGGCGGCAGCGAGGGGATCTCGAGGAAGTTGATCCAGAACACCGACTCGCGGTCCTGCGGCAGGGACCCGCCCGTGTAGCGCAGTTCCAGCGCCCTGCGCTCGCCGCCATCCAGCCGGTAGACTGGCGGGGTCAGCACGAAGGGCGCGGACAGCTTGCTGGGGTCGGTGCGCGTCTGCGCCTGCTCCTGGTCCAGCCACGCCTGCACCAGAATGGGCGCGTCTCCCGAGTTGCCGGTGCGTATCGTCAGCGACCTGGCTTGCGCCGGGTAGATGAAGCGCGTGCCGATCACGCTCAGGCCCGCATGCGCCCAGGCCGCCATGGCGGTCGTCAGCAGGCCGGCGGCCAGGCATGGCGCGCATGCGCGCAGAATCGCCCGGCAGGATCGCAGGCGCATCATCGACGCGCCAGCGGGCCGGGGCTCGCTGGCCCGCCGCCGTCCGCCGGCATCGGCGCGCATGTGAGGGAGAGCTCGTCATAGCCTTGGTCGCGCTGCCGCGCGCGCTCCGGCAAGGCGTAGTCGATGGCGCAGCGCTGCTGTGGCCCGGGTCCCCAACGCACGATGACGCGGCCCCGATCCTGTTCCACCCGCATGACGATGCGACTGCCCTGGCCCACCGCGCCCACCGGCTTGTCGTTGGCGGCATCCAGCACTTCCGCGCCGAAGGGCAACGCGGAGCCGTCGGCCTGGCGGCCGTCGATCAGTACTGGCCGCGCCACGCGGGTGGGATAGGACAGCAGCACGACCGCGCCAGCGCGCGGCGCCACATTGCGCGAACTGGCCTGCAACTCCACGTCGTCGGGGATGTCGCGCGGATCGATGTCGACCGTGTTGAGCTGGTAAGGGCTCAGGCTGGCGACGACGCCGTAGCCGCGGCCGTCCAGGCGATCGCCGCCATAGCCGATCTGCGCGCCTTCGGCGTGGTCGGCGCGGACCAGCGCCACCGTTTCGCCCAGCGTCTGCGAGAAGGTCACGCCGCCGGCATGGGCAAGCACCCCGCCGGATGCGTTCAGCGATGCCTGGCGATAGCCGGAGCCTTGAGATATGCCCGCACCCACCCAGGCCTGCGGCAGGCGGTAGCCGATGTTCGCGCTTGCCGAGTTGGCGTTCTCGCGGCTGGCGTGAGACGCCGACACCGAATAGGTGCCGCGGTCGGATTCGCCCATCGTGCCGGCGACCGAGGTGGTGACGTTGGCGCCGGCGCGCGAGTCTGCGCTGTAATAGGTGTTGAGCGTGGGGGCGCCGCGCTCGGCCCGCCCCAGGGGAATGGAGAGATTCACGGTGATCAGGGTGGAGTTGTCGCGACCGCCGCCCCGGTAGGAACTGCGCGTGGCGAGGTTCTGCATGCGCTGCACGCCGAAGGAATAGGAGACATCGCGCCAGCGGTTGCTATAGCCCAGCGCAAAATTGATGGTGTTGCCGTGGCCTTGCCAGTATTGGATGGCCGAACCCGACAAATAGACGTTGCCGCCGTTGGCGCCCAGCTGCTGGCTGATGTTGGCGTCGAGCCGGCCGCGCGTGCGGCCCATGTCGCCGAACCAGCGGTAGCGCTGCGGCGTGCCTTGCAGCGCGATGCTCTCGCGCAGGCCCACGAAGCCGCTGGTGGAATAGCGGTAGGCCAGCAGCGAGAAGTTGGTGCCGCTGTTCGGCAGGTTTTTGCTGTACGACAGGCGGTAGCTGGCGCCGGTACGGGCGCCTTCGTCCGGCAGATCGGCACGGGACAATGTGATGTCGGCCGCGAATGCCCCAATCTGGGTATTTACCGCGGCGCCCGCCAGCACGGAGCCATAGTGTCGGGTGAACGCGAGGCCGCCGTAACCCGTGTACATGTCGCCCAGTCCGCGCTTGAACGTGCCTTGGAGCAGATACTGCGAGCTGCTGCCCATGCCCAGGTCTATCGCGCGCCCGGCGGTCAAACTGTAGCGGCTGGTGCCGGGCCGCAGCAACTGGACCGTCGTGGCGAAGGGTACGACGAAGCTGCGCGAACTGCCGTCCGCCTCGACGATGCGCACGTCCAGGTCCCCGCCGTATCCAGCGGCCTGCAGGTCCTCGATCGCGAAGGGGCCGGGCGCCACCGTGGTTTCGTACACGAGATAGCCGCGCTGGTACACCGATACCTGGGCATTGCTGTTGGCGGTGCCGCGCACCGTAGGGCTATAGGAGCGCAGCGCGCTGGGCAGCATGCGTTCGTCGCTGACCAGCTGCACGCCCCGAAACGACACGGAGTCGAACAGATCGCCTTCGGTGGAGCTTTCGCCCATCAGCAGCTGCGACTTCCATGCCGGCACATCTGTCTTCAGGTAGGTATAGCCACGCTGATAGCTGGCGCCGTGGCCGGGCGACCAGGTGGCGCTGCCGTAGTGGCGCAGCCTGAATGCGCCCACGTTGATGCCGGCGTTCAGGCCGGCATAGCCGCGCGTGGTCCGCGTCCCCCGGCTGTCCGACGTGAAGAGATTGCTGTTGTAGTTCAGTCGCGCCGCCGTCACGCCACTGTCCCAGTTCGACGGATCCACGTAGGCGCCAGGCGTGGCCAGGCGCAGATAGTATTTGGGCACGGTGAGGTAAAGCTTCTGCTCGGCCGCCTCCAGCTTGACCTGCGCGCCGGGCACGTAGTGCGACAACTCGCTGCAGGCTGCAGTTGCGGACAGCGCAAGCATGCCGTCGCCGCGCGCGGCCTTGTCCGTGTCCAGGCCCAGGCGCGCCAGCAATTCGTCGTCGTAACAGGGCGTGGCGCCGTCGCTGCCGGCCAGGAGGCGGAACTGGATCTCCTCCACGCCGCGCCACTGTCCGTTGACGTAGATGTCCAGCCGGTGCAGGCCAGGCTCCATGAGGTTGCCGCGTTCGAAGCGGCTCGTGTCGATGGCCGTGCCGCCGGCGCCCTGGAACATCATCTGCGGGTCGAAGAACGCCTGCTTGCCGTGTACGGGCGCGGCCCAGGCCGCCGCCGCCAGCAGAGCGGCAGAAAGGCCGGATGCCGACCTGAACGCGGCCGGGCGCGGGCTCGCGGGACGAGCGAGGTTTGGCAAGCGGGGGCAAGCCCTTGCGTGTGGGTAATCCATCGGGACGTGTCAGCTCTGTGATGCGCAGGTCTAAGTTGCGCCGCGCCTTTATTCGGTAACGGTCTTCTCGTTCTTGCTGGTTCCGCCGTAATCGGTGATGACCTCGTACTGGACCGAGACTTTGCCCGCAGGTTTGGGCGCGCGTGCCGGAAAGGCGAAGCGCGTTTTGTCGAAGGGCGCCACCATGCCGCCTTCCAGGGCGGTTCGCCTGCCCCCCGCGATCAGATCGACGCTCGCGAAGGACACGTGGTAGGGCGTCGGGTTCGTGACCTCCAGCGCCTGCCCGCTCAGCTTCCAGGTCAGCAATCCTGGCGCGGCCTGAACATGGGGGCGCAGCGAACCCGGCCTGAAGAACACCTTGATGCGCGACCGGAACTGGAAGATCAGCACATTGGCGTCGTTCGGGTCGCGCGGCGGCGTTTCCAGCACGTTGAGATAGAACAGGCTTTCGCGGTCGGCAGGCAGCGGCTCGCGGGTATATGAGATTCGCAGCACCGCGCCACTGTCGGGGTCCACCCGAACGACCGCTGGCGCCAGGACGAAAGGCACGCGCATGTCCACTGGCGAGGTATCGGCATTGCCGTCGTCCAGCCAGCTCTGCGCCAGCACGGGACCGGCGCCCGCGTTGCGGATGGCCAGTGTCGCGTCCCGGGTTTCTGGCGAAATGACCAGGCGGGTGCTTTGCAGCACGAGGCCGGCCCGGGCGGGAGCCGCCCAGGCGCACAGGGTCATGGCGCAAGCGGCCGCCAGGGATGAAACGATGCGCGCTGTCGACGCCATGACCGGCCCGCGCTCAGTTGTAGGAGAGCAGGTACTTGATGCTCGACGCGCCCGAACCGGCGCCCGCCGCGCCGCCGACCTCGACGTACTTGGCGGCGTACTTCAGTTCCGCGGAGCCTGGGCTGCCCGCGATTGTGGCGATCTGCGGCGTGGTTTCCGAACCGCCGATGGGGATGACGGAGGTGTTGCCCGTTGCGTTGTTGCGGATCTGGATCTCGACGTTGGGGGCGCGGTCGGCGTCCAGCAGCGCCAGGTTGCCCGCGGGCGTGCCGTTGGTCGGGTCGAACATGATGCGGACCTTCCTGCCATCGGTGCAGCCTGCGCCGCCAGCAAGGTTCAGCTGGAACTCGGCTTCGACCGCGTTGCCCAGGCCCACTTCTTCCGGGGTGGGCGTGCCCAGCTGCACCGTCTGCGTGTTGCCCAGGCCAGGCGTGTTGCCGTTGATATCGCAACCGGGTGCGCGGATCACGCCCATGAAATTGATGACGCCGTCGACGGCATGGGCGGGTACTGGCGCGAGCACGGAGACCAAGGCTCCGGATGCCAGGAGAGAGGCGACGAGACTGCGTTTCATGTTGTATTTCCTTTGAAGCTAGGCTTGCCCGCGGCGATCGAAACCATCCCGGGCGCGGGCCGGACCAGGGTCCTTGCGCGTCAGGAGGGCGTCGATCTCTTGAGGGATTTCTGTAAGGCCAGGCACCGCGAATGCGGTGATATGGCGGCTCATACCCGCCGGCCGCATGCGCGAATCAGCGCATGCCGGCGAGTACGGATACTGTATGGGGCAGGGCCGGGAAATTTAGTCGGAAGACATCGATTTCCGCGTCTGAGGAATACGAAAGTGCGTCGAGGGTGAGTTTGCCGCCGCCTTTGCTGCGCGGCGCCTGGCGGCCGCTGCTAGTTTGCGCTGCTCAGCGGATGAACAAACGTATAGCCCTGCCCATAGCTCGTGCGCAGCGGCAGTTCGATCCCCGCCAGCCGCGCCCGGCGGCGCAGGCGGCCGACCACGCTGGAGACGATGGCGCGCTGCAGGTGCGCGGGGCGGCCAGCGGCATCCGGCCAGACCTCGCGGTGCAGGTCCGCAATACTGCGATACCGGAAGTCATGGCCGCTCAGGCACGACAACAGCGCGTATTCCTTGTTGCTCAGCGCAATCTTGCCGGCGCTGTCTGGCGCGCGCAGCGTCTTCTCCGTCTCGATCAGCGCCCACTCGCGGACCGGCGTGACGCGGACGCTCGCGACGGTCCCCGTCAGGGCTCGCCGTTGCCGTGCCTGCGCCTCCTGCGAGGGTACGGCTTCGCGCTGCAGACGCGCGCGCAAGGCCGAAGACAGGCGTTCCAGGCTGCTCAGCGCCGCCAGCAATTCGTCGATACCCGCATCCGAGGACAGGCAGGCGTCTGCGCCAGCGCATACCAGTTCGGCCCTGGTATTGGAGGAGTCATTGGCGGTGATCATCAACACCAGTCCGGCGACATAGGGGCCGCGGCGCGCGTACAGCATCGAGGCGAGCCATTCCGCGCTGCCGTGCAACACGACATGGTGCAGGCCGGGTTCGGCCAGCTGCTCCTGCAATCTGGCGGCGGACTGGGTCAGGCACACCATCTGGGCGCGGTCGCCCAGCCCCTGCACCAGCGCCGCGGCCGGCTCTATGGCTTCGACGCAGACATGGACGGTGTGATTGAACGCGGTCTTTTTCATGATCGTTGGCCTTGGGTTCGTGGAAGCTGAGAAGATCATTTGTATTCCAGCGTGAAGGTGGCCGAGCCGTTCGCCACACCTGCGGTCACCTTGTCTGCGGTCTGGTAGTAGCGGGCGTGGAACGGCACGTCATAGACGCCGTTCTTGGACATGCCGACCAAGGTGCTTTGGCCGTACGCGACGGGCTGACGGTCCTTGTCCAGGATCTGGATGCCGACGCCGGTCGCGGCATTGGTGTCAGGGCTCAGGGCGATCACGCCGGGCGTGCCTGAAGCGTCGGGCCTGGCGTCCATGCGCAGGTACACGCTATGCAGTTCCGGCTTGGCTTCGCGGCAATTCAGCTTGATGCTGAAACGTTGTTCGGCTGCCGTACTGCCGACCGAGCTGAACAGGTTTTTCCAGACCTTGCCCAACTGGACGGGGGGGGTGGGGGCGGCAGTGCAGGAAGGGGTGATGATGGTCGTGGCGCGCCCGCTGACTATCACTTGCAGGGCTTTGTCCGGGGAATCCTTCGAGTACATGGTGGCATACAGCCCCTCGTCGAGCGCGCCGTTGCCAGTGTTGCCGGCGATCTTGATGAGTTGGACGTGAATTCTGCCGATGGTACCCATCGAGAGGACGCCACGTGAACTTGGATAGATAAACGGGAACGGGAGGACTGTTCCGGAACTGGATGTGTAAAGTCCGATCATGATGCCGATGCCGGGGATGTTCGTTGTGACGACGTGGTTGCTTTTGACCGTTCCTTTGCGAATATCCGCCACCACCGCTCCAATGCCCGATTTGCAGGTGAGGAGACTTTTTCCCGTGTGGTTGATGGGAATTTGTATCTCGGCAAGACGCGCGCCGTTCGCGGCGTTCACCGGTATCGCTATGTTGCCAAATTCGATATTGATCACGTTCTTGGCTATGCCTGATCCGAGCTCGCATTCCGCCTGGCTCTGTGACGCATACGCGCATAGCACCAGCGCCGGCCACAAGATCGCCAAAGTTCCAGCCGTGCGTCTTCCTTTGTTGGCTTGATAGTCTTTCATTTCATGAGGGTCCCTATGGCTCGCGATTTCTGAATTCGGCACTACTGGCATACGTAGCTGACTTCACGTATCGGTGGAGGACGGTCGTCCTCGGGCAGGCTGTAGGACACGCCGCAACTGTCGCCTGCGCCGCGACCCCAGACGATGCGCATGGTTCCTGACTGCTGTGCCCCCGTTACGAAAGCCTGGCCGTCCGGCCCCACGATGCCGATTTCCTCGCCCGCTTCGTTGTCGATGCGCGCGCCGAACGGCACCACGCTGTTGTCCTTGCGGGTCAGCGTCAGCATCAGGCGATAGCCCACCACCGTCTCAAACCCTGCCTGTATCACCGCGCCGCGGGTAGGCACCAGATTCATCGCCGCGTTCTTGACTTCGACGGTGTCGCCCAGGTCCGCGGTGAGCATGGCCAGGCGGTTCGAACGGTACGGGCTCAGACTCGGCACGATGGCGTAGCCGTTGGCATCGGTGCTGACGCCTGGATGCGATTCGAAGCGCACATTTTCGGCCGATGGCGCGTGCACCAGCGCCGCGGTTTCACCCAGGGGTTGGCCGAGCGTTACGCCGCCGGCATGCACGACGATGCCGCCAGACAGGCCCGCGTTGATCTGGTTGTAATTGCGTCCCTGCGCCGCGCCCACTTCGAAGCGGCCGACCCGGGAAAGGTAGCTGGCATTGCCGGTGCTGTTGGCGCCGTTTTGGTTGGAAGTGGTGGCCGCCAGGTTGTAGGTGAGCCGGTTGTCCTCGAGCGCGGAGCCGAAAGCCATGGCTGTGTGACTGGTCTCGCCATTGTTGCCGGTGGTCAGGGAATAGCTGGCGCTGCTGCGGGTGGAGCCCAGCGGAATCGATAGCGACAGCATGACCCGGCGGTTTTTCGAGCTGTTGAGGCCGGTGTTTGTGTCGACCATGACGTTGTAGCTGACGTGTCTGTAGGAGCCGGCGTATGTGACCTGGATCAGCCGCTCCTTCTGATTCGTCTGCCAGTACGACTGCTGACGCGCCGTCGCGTAGATCGAACCCCACGATCCCAGCGACTGGTTCACCTCGAACCGCAGTTCGTTACGGCGGCTGGGCATCCTGCTGCCCCGCTCGAAGTCGTCGATGCGGGTCGATTCCTGGAAGGTCCGGTAGCCGCTGGTGGAATAGCGGTAGCCGGCGAGGCTGAAGTTGGTGCCGGATTCTTCGACGGATTTGGCATACAGGAAGCGTATGGATTGGCCCTGGGTTTTCAAGCGTTCGGTGGAGGTGCGCGCATGCGTCAGGTCCAGAGATATCGCACCGAAGCTGCGCAGATTTTTGCCTACGCCCACTACGCCGGACTGATAGATGCTGGCCGCGGTGACGCCGCCATACAGCGAGAAATCATGGCCCAGGCCGTGCGCCGCCGTTCCCTGAAGGAAGGTGGGCTCGCGTTCGTTGGAACCGTAGGCGTTGCTGCGGTAACGTCCGGCGGTGGCGCTGTAGCGCCAGGTGCCTTCGCGCAACAACGTGGGCACGGAGGCATAGGCCTGCACGTAGCGGTTTTGGCGGCCATCCGATTCCGTGATGGTGACTTCCAGATCGCCACCGGAGGAGGAGGGGTACAGGTCGTCCAGCACAAAGGCGCCGGGGGCGACATAGGCGTTGTACACGATGTAGCCGTTCTGCCTGACGGTGATGAGGGCGTTGGTCTGGGCGATGCCGCGTATGGTCGGCGCGTACCCTTGCATGCTGTCCGGCAGCATGGCGTCGTCCGAATAGACTTGAACGCCGCGGAACGGCACGCTGTCGAAAAAGTTGCCCGGCGTATAGCTGTCGCCGAGCAGCAGTTGACCGTTGATCGAGCGCAAGTCGCGCTGCAGATTGGTTTCCCCCGACTGCCATTCTCCGCGCCCGTTGGTGCCGCGGTTGTAGTTGGAGGCGTGGCGCAGGCGCCAGTCGCCGAAGTTCAAGCCTCCGCGCAATCCGGCGTAAGCCATGTAGGGCGATTCGGCGCCGCCGCCGGAAGAATTTCCTCCGCCCTGGCGCGACATGTTGAGTTGATAATCCAGCAGACCCGAGGTGATGCCCTTGTCCCAGCGTGATGGATCGATCGAATCCCGCGCCGAGCGCTTGAGCGCTGCTTGTGGAATGCTCAGAAGCAGCCGTTGCTTGCCGCCATCGAAGCGCACGGCCGCATCTTGCACCAGGGCGGACAGGTCCACGCAGGCGCCATCCGCACCAGCGGACTCGGGCAGTGCGGCCATGTTGACGCCCCAGGTCTCCAGTTGGCCGCGGGTCAGGCAGACCGAGGGCTGCTTCTGGCCTTCCTGGGTCTCGATGAGGATTCTGCTCCTGCCCATGGGTTGATCGTTGACGAACACGTCGGCCAGGTACTCGCCCGGCAGCACACTATTGCTGAAACTGAAGATGGACAGGTCTGCCTGCGGCTGGTCTCCGCCCGTGCCCAGGAATTCCTGATTGAAGACGGTACCCGCCGGCTCGGCGGCCTGACCCGAAAATGAGGCCAGACCCAGCAACAGCGATGCCAATGCCGCTGTAGGGGGCATGCGCCTCCGCGATATGCCTATCATTGCGTGAACTCCGAGCATCAACGGCTTGCGGCAGGCGCGATGGGCTCGGCCTTGACGTGGACAGGGACCTGCGCGCTGGGCACGCGGACTTTCTCCTCTGGGGTCTCGGCGCCGTAGTCGTTGATGGTCGTGAATACGACGTCCACCTCCTGGGGCGCGGACAGGCCGGACAAGGGGTACTCGAGCGCGCCGCCGGGCGACACCATTCCGCCGTTGATTTCTTGCTGACCGCCGTTGATGGTCAGCGTGGCGAAGGTGACGTGATAGGCGGACGGATTGGCGATCTTCAGCACTGCACCCCTACCGCCGGCGGCGACAGCCCATTGCAGTTGCTGACGCTGTTCGCCAGGTTTGCCTGCCAGGCCCGAGGGCCGGTAGAACAGTTTGATGCGGGTGCGCACCGCGATCTGCAGCACGTTTTCGTCCTGGCTCTTTTCCGGGATTTCCTTGACGTTGAGCCAGAACACCGATTCGCGATCGAGGGGCAGGTTGCCGGCCAGGCGCAGTATGCGCAGCACGTTTTCCTGGCCCGGATCCAGCCGCGACAGCGGCGGGCTGGCCACGAACGGCGCTTTGGTATTGCCTTCGCCGGCATCGATCCAGGCCTGCACGATGTAAGGGGACGTGCCAGTGTTCTGGACCGGAATGGAGGACTCGCGGTTCTTCTCGTTGAAAATGACGCGGGTGCCGCCGACCAGCACGCCTGCTGCTGCATTGGCGTGGGCCAGCGTGGCCACCAGGGCGAAAATCATGAAGGGCCGCGCCTTGAGGGCGAACCGTTGCGCGATGTCTTTCAGCATGAGGGTCTCGATGTCTTGCTCGCAAGCCATGCGGTTCCCGAGGAACCGCCGGCTGCGAGGATGCTGGCGGCCGGCCCTGCTTCTTGAGGGGGCGGCTGTCCGCGAAGTGGCCTACTTGTAGTTCACCGTGAACTGAGCGGTGGCGTTGGCGGCGCCGGGGGTGACCTTCTCGCCCGTCGAGACATAGACGGCGTTGAACTTCATATTGTTGGTGCCTTCGTGCAGCGTGTATTTGGTGGACTCCGCTCCCAGCGCGATTTTGTTCTGTAAGGCATCGCGCAGTTCGACGGCCACGCCGGTGGCGCTATTAAGTTCGTTGGAGTCGATGGCCAGCGAGTCTTTCTTGATGGTGTCTGCCAGGCCGGCGAACGTCACGCTTGCGCCCTTCGCCGCGGCGCCGCAGTTGGCCAGACGGAGTTCGAATTGCGCGGGCGTCGAGTATCTGCCGGCGGAGCCGTTCAGGGTGGAGCTTGACACTTTGCCAAGCGGGACGACCAGGTTGGTCGCTTGGGGTGAGATGTCGCACTGCGCATCGACGATTTCGCCGACGAAATTAATGCGCCCGTCTTCGGCCAGGGCGGTTTGGGAAATTGCGGCGGCCGAGGCAAGCAGGGCAAACTTGGCAATCGTGTTCTTGTTCATGGAAGTTAATAT
Source organism: Achromobacter sp. D7-1 (assembly GCF_059760445.1). NCBI lineage: Bacteria > Pseudomonadati > Pseudomonadota > Betaproteobacteria > Burkholderiales > Alcaligenaceae > Achromobacter > Achromobacter sp. D7-1. The sequence continues at coordinate 36,159 of NZ_JCBAMT010000035.1, forward strand.
CCTGATAGTCGATTAATAATCAAAAGCGCCGTCCGAGAGTTATCGAATACAGAGGGCGTCCGACTTTCGAAATGCGTTCTTTCGGTTTTCAGGAATTAACTTCCGTTTGACCCCATTGTTATCAACGTGCTATTCGAACGTTGATAAGAGGGCGCAGCCAGATAATCCATTCGTCTGCTCCTTCTAACCGCGCAGCCTGCATTCCGTCGGCAGACGAAAGTTAGAAGAACCGGTAATTCTGAAATGTATGAATCCTCCCTTCTTGTTGTATGAAATTTCATATGAAAAAGATGATTGGCGATTCTTGCCAATAATTGCCAATGTTGTCCGAATGAGGCGAATTAATTGGTATTTTTTGGCCTTCTTTGGGCCGTGATTTGAAAGCAACGTTTCGTGGATTTTGTTGGGCCGCAGACGCGTGCAATGGGTTTGCAACATGCCTTCTGCGATAAAATCCTGGCTGCGCAGCGCGTACCGAATCCAGCCACAGGCACGACCACCGACCCTCTCCAGAATGAAGCCGGAAGTTCTTGCGAACGCTATGCAGCGCAGCGGTGTCGTCCGCACTCGGATGTCGGTTGTGGCGGCCGCGATTCTCATAGCCCTATTTGGGTTTGGCGCGCCCATCATTGCCGGGTCCCTGCAGCAACAGCTCGCATCGGCCGCAACCTGGTCCTGGGCATTGAACGGCGCGTTATTGCTTGGGCTTTTGTCGGCCGGGCTGGTAATGCGACGCGCCGTGATGAAAAGCCGCGATCCGCTGCGGCGCCTGCAACAAGTCGCCCGTTTGATTGCCGCAGCGCCCGTGGACATGGGCGTGCGGGAAAAGTCGCTGCGCCTGGTCGGCCTCAGCGCCGGCCTGCAGCGGTTCGCCGACATTGTCGTCACGAATGGATGGACCAGGCCAGAGCACTTCACTTTGCTTTCGGCAGGCGAGAAAGACCCGTTTCCACTGCCCCCGGAAGTTGCCGTCATGGCGCGAGAGTTCCAGGCTGCGATGGCCAGCGGTGAGCAGCGTGCCTTTGACTTCAATCTTGAGGTGCAGAGGGTCGGCGTCAAGGCGCGGCATCAGGCATGGGTTTTTCCATTGCGGGGCGCTGACCATCAAGTCATAGGCATGCTGTCGCAGGGCTTGTATTTCCTGGGCCATGGTCAGGCGCTGGACGATTCAGTCAGCGCGCACAGCAGGGCAGAGCGCATCAATGACATGAAGACCCGATTTCTCGCGGCGGTCAGCCGCGACGTGCGCAATCCCTTGAACGCCATGGCGGGGCTGCTGGAGATGGCTGCGCTCGACCCCGCGACTCCCCGGCAATCGAAAGAGATGTTGGCCGCCGTGCGATCTTCAGCCCAGTCGCTGCTTCGGTTGCTTCCGTCCATCGTCGATACGCACGGCATAGAGAGGGGTGATCTGCTATGCACGAACGCACCCGTTTCCTTGCGCAGGGTTGCTGCGGATGTGGTTGCGCTGTTCGCGCCCAGCGCCTATGAGAAGGGCATAAGCCTGACGCTGGAGGTGGCTCCAGAGGTGGCCGCCAGTCATTTGCTGGATGCGCAAGGGTTGAATCAGCTACTCAACAATTTCCTGTCCAATGCCATACGTCACACGGCGCGCGGCGGAGTCCGGATACACCTGGACGGCGCGCCAGTGGAGAATGGCCTGCAGTGGGTCACGCTGTCCGTGATCGACACCGGCAGCGGCATCGAGCCGTACATACAGCAGAAGTTGTCGGAGTTCCGCTATGAGGCGGGACTGAGCGCCTCTCCGGATGGCGCCGGCCTGGGTTTGCACTACTGCCAGCAGATGGTGCACCGCATAGGCGGAACCATCCGCATTTCCAGCGCTGTGGGCGAGGGCACCCATGTCCATGTCCGGGTGCCGTTGGCGCTCGGCGCCGGCCAATTGATCCAGGAGGCGCAAGACGCCGAGTCGGCTTTGGCGCAACGGCCGGCCACCGGATTGCGGACGCTGGTTGTCGAGAGCCAGGCCGACAACCGCCTGCTGCTGAAAAGCCAATTGGAACTGTTCGGCCATGACGTCCAGGTGGCGGAGCACGGCGCGCAGGGTTTGGCGCTGTCCAGGGGACGCCGGTTCGATCTGATTATTTGCGAGTGCGCGCTGCCCGATATGGACGGGGCCGGGTTCGTTCAGATGCTGCGTGCGGGTGCAGGTGAAAGCGCCGCTGCCCCCGTGCTGGGTTACACGGCTGACGCGCGTACCGACGATTGCGAGGCGGGCTTGCGGGCGGGCATGATCGAGGTATTGGTGAAGCCTGCGGGCCTGCGGGACCTGGAACAGGCGCTGGCTTTCTGCCTGCCTGTGGTACGCACCCCTGGCGGGCTTGTGCGCGATGGAGCGGCATAGTGGCCCATCGCGAGGCAAGCGCCGTATTCACGCTTTCCGTGTTCCTGAACATGGTTCTGGCGGCGGCGCTGGTCGGCGCGTTGGTCTGGATCGCGCTGCGCCTTCGCGGCGCCAGGTCTGCGCGCGGCGAGTTGACCGGGCTGGCGCGCTTGGCGGATACGCTGCCCGCCGGGCTTTTCATCCGGGATCTCGACCTCAACCTGTTGACGCGCAACGACTCGCTCAAGACGTACGCCGCCACTTGCCGCAGCGAGGGCTGGGGCCTGCCTCTGCATGCCACGCTGGCGTCCTTGTCCGCGCCGGCCCCTGGGAGCGATCAGCCCGCCAATCTGGACGAGATCATCCGCGACTATCGCCAGGTGCTGGCCAGCGGCGAAACGCTGGTCCGCGAGCATGCCTTCAAGCATGATGCCATGTCTGGGGTGGCCGCGTGGGCTGCGCCGTTGCGCGGCGCGGACGGCATCACCATTGGCCTGATCGGCGGCAGTGCGCGTTTTCGCGGATTTCCCGATCTGCTCCGGGAAGTGTCCGAGACCCGGTTGGACATGGAGAGGGCCAATTTGATGAAGTCGACGTATCTTGCGTTCATCAGCCATGAAATCCGGACCCCCCTGAATGCGATCATCGGCATGCTCGAGCTGATGCTGGAGCGCGGCGGCCTGTCTGGCGACACGCGAGAGAAGCTTGCTGTGTCGCGCCAGTCGGCTCAATCGCTGTTGTCCCTGATCAGCGGCCTGATCGACATATCCAAGCTGGAGACTGGCCATTTCCAGCTGCGGCGCAAGATCATCGACCTGCGCGCGCTGGCGGCCAGCACGGTGGCGCCGTTCCAGGTTGCCGCCGAAGCGAAGGGCCTGCAACTGTCGCTGGAGATTACCGGCGACCTCGCGGAGCGTCATTTTTCGGATCCGATCCGTATCAAGCAACTGCTGGACAATCTGTTGTCCAATGCGATTCGCTTTACGGAGCATGGCCGCATCGATGTCGCGTTGAGTGCTGGACGGGCGACCGAGGAGATCCAGTGGATCACGCTTTGCGTGGCGGACACCGGTCCCGGGATCGCCGCGGAGGTTCAGGCCAGGCTGGCCGCGCGGCACTTTGAGCCGGCGTTCAGAGAGCAGGGCGGGGGCGTCGGACTGGGGCTGTCCATATGTAGCGAGCTCGCGCGGTTGATGGGCGGGGCCTTGGAGGTTTCCAGCGTGGCGGGACAGGGCGCCAGGATATCGGTGCCGTTGCCGTTGGCGCTGCCGCCTTCCGAACATGCTGCCGTGACGGCGGCTCCGGCGGCTCCGGCGGCCGACGCCGGCGGCCTGCGCATACTCGTCATCGACGACCATGAAGCCAACCGGTTGCTGCTCAAGCATCAGCTGCGGATGTTGAAGCATTCCGCGCAATTCGCGCAGAACGGCGCGGCTGGCCTGGCATTGGCGGAGCGGCTGGAGTTCGATCTGATCATCTGCGACTGCGTCATGCCCGTCATGGACGGCGCCGCGTTCACGGCCGCCCTGAGGGCGGGCGGCGGCCTGAATGCGGCAACGCCGGTGCTGGGCTACACCGCGAGCGAACTTGAACTCGATCTGGCTTCCGGCGCGCGGACCAGCATGAACGCCGTGCTGATCAAGCCTGTGGATCTGCAGACGCTGCAATCCTTCATCCTCGCGCATGGCAGGCGACCGCCGGCTCGCGGGTCTACGATTCACTGAAGGAGGACGAGATGTCGACTGTGCTGATTGTTGATGATCATCCCGCGTTTCGTCTGGTCCTGAGGACGCAGATTGCGCTGTTGCCCAGCGCGAGCCGGATAATTGAGGCGGACAATGGGGTCGACACGCTGGCGCTGGCCAGGAGCGAACGCCCCGACTTGATCGTGCTTGATCTGGACATGCCCAAAATGGGCGGCCTGGAAGCCATTTCCAGAATCCTTGCCGTCAATCCGGACTTGCGGATACTGGTGGTATCAGCGCATGATCCTTCTGTATTTGCGCCGCGCGTGGCGGAACTTGGCGCCTGCGGCTACGCCAGCAAGCGTCTGGAAATCAAGGAACTAGTGCGTTGCATCGAATCCGTGCTGGCGGGCTATAGCGTATTTCCGAACTCGGCCAAGGCGGCCAGCAACGCGGATCTGGTGGATTCCCATCAGAAGAAACTTGATCTGCTCTCCAACAAGGAAATGGTCGTCACCCAGATGCTGGCTCAGGGTTTGAGCAACAAGGAAATCGGCGACGCGCTATTCATCAGCAACAAAACGGTGAGCACGCACAAGACCAGGATAATGAACAAATTGCAGATCGGGTCTCTGGTTGAATTGGTCGATTTCGCAAGAAAGTCGAAAATTTCGATGTAAAAACTCAATACGGCGTATTCCCGCGTGAACAATCCATCGGCTCCGGCCATTCATCCCGTGCAGGAAGCCCGGCAGGCGCAGGTAGCGGAGGTGTTGCGCGGCGAGCTGCTTTCCAAAGTCGGCAACGACCTGGACATCGCCGCGGAGCTTGCTCGGAGCCTGGATCAGAACCATAGGAAGGACGTCGATGGCTTGCTGCTGGCGGTCACGCAGGAGCGGTGGGCGGAGGTCAAGCGATATGTGCATCGAATCCTGAACACCGCGCAGTTGCTGGGCTGTGGCGCCTTGGTTGAGCTTTGCCTGCGCGTCGAGGGAATGCTAGCCGAGGAAGGCGGCCAGGCGCGTGCGGAACTGTTGGACGACTATGTGCCGGTGGTCCAAAACTTGAGCGCAATCCTGGAGCGCGTGAGGCGCACATTCTGAATCATCCTACATTTTTCGTTCCCAAAGCGTCGTAGAGTGGCGGGATGTAATTTCGCCCCAAGCCCACCAGGAATGAAGTATGAAACGCGCCATAGCGCAAAGCCAGCAGCTTGGCGACGAAGAAGTCATGTTGATGGCACGGCGCGGCGACGGCTTGAGCGTCGTGCTGCAGCCGCAGTTCAATCTCCTGAATGGCGAAATGGTCGCCGCGGAATGCCTGGCCCGTTGGACTCACGCGGTCAGGGGCGAGATCGGACCGGCCGAATTCGTTCCCGCCGTTCATCGCCTTGGCGTGGATCTGCCTTTTTTTGAACAGATCTGCCGCCTGGCGGTCGCCGCTTCGGCCGCCCTGCGCGCGCAGGGAATCGACGTGCCCCTGGCGATCAACGCATCGGCCTCGACCTTGTCCAGCCAGGGCGCGATCGATGCCTTGGTGCACCATGCGGGAGCCGCGAACATTCCGTTGACGCGGTTTCGCATCGAGTTGACCGAGGACCAGCCTGTTACCCGCCTCGAACCGTTGCGCAGGTCGCTGAAGAAATTCGCGAAGGCGGGCTGCCAAGTCAGCATGGACGATTTCGGAACCGGCTACGCCTCCTTGCAGCTCTTGAACGCGCTGCCCATCGCCGAACTGAAGATCGACGGCCGTTTCGTGCGCCGCATCCGCCGCGACAGGAAGGCGCGCGAAATCACCCGCCTGTCGGTGCTGCTGGGGGAGCGGCTCGGTTTGCGCGTGGTCGCCGAAGGCATTGAAAGCGCGCCGGATATCGCCCTGCTCCAGTCCATGGGGTGCAGCCACGGGCAGGGCTATGTGCTGTCCCCGCCCATCCTGCTTTCCGAGTTTCTCGAAAGCCGCAAGCGCTAGCCGCGCCAGGGCCAAATTCCTGTGAAAATACCCATTTCCAGGGATATGCGGTTTCACCCGGCTGAGACATAGTTCAGGCTGGGCAATTCCGCCCGCTCTCATCCGATGACCGCTCACATGCTTGCTTCCGAGTCGACCCTGCCTGCCCCGGTGCTGCTGGTGGAGGACGAACCCCTGATCTGCCGCCGGCTGGAAGGCCTGTTGCTGCAGCTGGGCTATGCGCCGGAGGCGCTGGTGTACGCCGCGACGCTGGCGCAGGCGCGCGAGCGCCTTGCCAGCCAGCCGTTCGCGCTGGCGCTGGTCGATCTGGGCCTGCCTGACGGCAACGGCACGGACCTGATCGCCGAGATGCACGCGGAAGATCCCAGCCTGGCGATCCTGGTGATTTCGGCATGGAGCACGGAGGACGCAATCCTTGCCGCGTTGCGCGCGGGCGCCACGGGCTATGTGCTCAAGGAGCGTGACGACCTGGAGGTGTCCCTGTCGATCCGCAGCGTGCTGCGCGGCGGGGCGCCGATCGATCCCTTCGTGGCCCGTCGCATCATCGAAGAGCTGCGCCCCAGGCGGACAGAGCCGTCCGATGCGGCAGCGGGCGACCCGGCCGAGTCCGCTGATTCGGGCGAAACCCTGAGCCCGCGCGAAAGCCAGATCTTGCGCCTGGTCTCCGAGGGGCTGGGCAACCGCGAGATCGCCGAGGAACTGCACCTGTCGCGCTATACCGTCGAATGCCACGTCAAGCACATCTATCGCAAGCTCGCCGTTTCTTCGCGGACTCGGGCCATACACGCGGCGCGCACGCGCGGCTTGCTCGATTGAAGTGGCTTGCCGTCCTGTGGCTGGCGCTGTGGCTGGCGCCGGCATGGGCCCAGGAACCCGCTGGCGCCTGCACGGCGCAGGTGCTGTCGATACAGGTCGCGCAGGGCGGCAACGACGGCCGCAGGCCCGATTCGGCGCAGTGGCAGACGGTCGCGCTGCCCGATGACTGGAGCGCCCGCTGGCCGGGATACAGCGGCACGGCCTGGTATCGAATAGGCTGGCGGCGCGATTGCGCAGGCGCTGCGGACGGGCAGGTCGCGTTGGCGCTGGAGTCGGTCGTCATGGCGGGCGAGGTCTATATCAACGACGAACGGATCTGGAGCGATCCGCAGCTGACCGAGCCGCTGTCGCGTAGCTGGAACATGCCGCGCTACTGGCTGATTCCCGACGCGCTGGTGCATCCTGGCGAAAACACGTTATGGGTCCGGGTGGTCGGCGTGGCAGGACAGTCGCCGGGCCTGGGGCCGGTCTATCTGGGCGGGCAATCGTCGGTATTGCAACAGTACGAAGACCTGTGGTGGAGCAATCGCACCCTGTTCACGCTCAACCTGATCGTTTCGGCCGTCATGGGTGGACTGTGCTTCTGCATCTGGCTCATGCGCCGCGAGCAGCGCACCTATGGCTGGTACGCGCTCATGGCCTTGTTCTGGGTGCTGTTCATCGCCAATGTGCTGATGACCAGCCCCTGGCCGTTCCCGAACAGCATGATGCTGGCCCGGGCCAACATCGTGGTCCTGGTGCTGTACGTGGTGTGTTTTTGCATCTTTACGTGGCGCTTCGGTGGGCAGTCGTTGCCGCGCATCGAAAAGGCGCTGTGGACGCTGGCAGTCGTATTGCTGGGGCTCGAAGCATTCACGCCGCAGGTGTATCTGGCCGAGGTGCAGTTGGCGGTCGTGCTGATCGTGTCGGCGATTTTCTTCGCCAATTGCCTGCAGTTCCAAGTGCATGCGTGGCGGACCCGCCGGCCGGAGCACGGCATGCTGGCCGTGTGCCTGCTGATCTTTCTTGCCGCCAGCGTCCATGATCTGCTGCGGCTGTTGAAGCTCTCCGGCAGTCAGAGTTCATACACGCCGTTCACCAGCGTCGTGGTCACGCTGTGCATGTCCGCGGTGCTGGGGTTGCGCCATGCGCGCAGTGTGCGCCGCATTGAGCGCTTCAACCAGGAACTGGCCGATGGTATCGAGCAGGCGCGCACCGAACTTGCCACGACGCTGGAGCGCGAGCACGGCCTGGCGCTGGCGAACGCCCGGCTGCAGGACAGGCTGCAGATTGCGCACGATCTGCATGACGGTCTGGGCGGCTCCCTGGTCCGCATGATGGCCATGGTGGAGCAGGCCAATGAACCCTTGCAGAGCCAGCAATTTCTGTCGATGCTCAAGTTGCTGCGCGATGACCTGCGCCAGACCATAGACAGCGGCTCCAGCGCGGGCGTCAAGGTGCCGGCCACGCCGCGGGAATGGATCGCGCCCTTGCGCCACCGCTTCATGCAGCTGTTCGACGAGCTGGACATCAGCGCCAACTGGCGAGTGCCCGAACTATGGCGTACGCCGCCCAGCGCCCTGCAATGCATGGCGCTGACGCGGCTGGTGGAGGAGTCGCTGGTGAATATGCTCAAGCACAGCCGTGCCCGCCGCGTGGAGCTGGAACTGCGGCAGTCTGAATCCGACCTCCTGGAGCTGCGCATCGAGGATGACGGCGTCGGCTTTGACGTGGCCGCAGTGCTGCGGGCCGGCATCAGCGTGGGCATGCGCAGCATGCACGCCCGTATCGCCAGGGTAGGGGGCGCGCTCGAAGTGGCGTCGCGTCCGGGACAGACCGTGCTGACCGCCACGCTGGAGTTGCGCGCGTCTCAGGCTTGAGGCGCGTCTATTTGGCGGTGTTTTCGTCGTCCACCGTCAGTCCGCCGCTTTTCATGATGCTCTGGGCGATCTCTTCGGCGGACTTGCCGGCGAAGCCGTGTTCGCCCGCGGTGATGCGGAAGCTGTCGCCTTCCAGCGGACTCTGCAGCGTGGCCGAGGACAGCAGCACGCCGCCTGAGCGCAGCTGGATGCGCTTGCCCACGCGGTCTCGCGTGAAGTCGGCCAGGGCCTGGCGGCTTTCGGGCTTGAGTTCGACATCCACCGTCCTGGCGGAGGTTTGCGGGTCGGCCCCGGCGGTGGCCCGCGCCACCTGCAGCACGACGGTTTCAGCGTAGGCCGCGCAGGGCAGCAGCGCGGCAAGCACGGCCGCGCGGCCGAGTTGTCTCATTGATGGCATGGCAAGCTCCTTCCGAGGGACAGCCCCTCCATGCTAGCCCATGTCGCACCAGCGCCCGGCCGCGCGGTCTAATATTGCGCCTCGGCTCTGGACCGAGCCGCCACCAAGGAGAGTTTCATGGCAGTGCGCGGAATCTGGTTGTTGTCTGGCTGGTTGCTGGTGGGCGCGGCCTATGCGGGATCGGCGCCGGCGGAGCTGCGCTGTGTCTCGGATAGCGGCAAGGTCGCGCTGGAAGGCTCGATTCCTTCGCCGTCTTCGGAGGAGCTGGACTTGAAGTTGCGTTATGCCGACGGCGGCTTGTCGTTCAATTCGAGCAAGAATGATAGCTACGTGGCGGAAGACTTCCCGCAGTCGGTGTTCACCCTGGTGGTGGCGACCCGGGACCTGCCATTGACGCTGTACGCCCTGCCGTCCAGCGTCGCGGTAAAGAAGCGCGAGAACGGCGACGTCACCGGCAAGTTTCAGGCCAAGCTGACCTCCGCGCGGCCGCGCACGATGTCGGGGGCGCAGACGGATACCCCGCTGAAGGCCACGCTGAACTGCGAATACCGCTACTCGCTGTAGCCGGACGCTGCGTCCGACTGTCCAGCCCCTTGTTCCGATGGTTGCCCATCGGGAAAGGGGCTTTTTGCCGTCTGAAGCCAGCGGATGCGCGGCGATGGCTGCGTGCTGAAAGCAGTTTTCGTGCTGGAATGTTGTTATTACGCCGCTTTTGCGGCTGCCTTGGCCACTAAATTCCATGAAATTGACATTTTTCTGAATAAAAGCTGACTGTTTGTTGAATGTAAAAATAGGAATGAATATCATTGGCGATCTTATAAAACCAAGAGCGCGCATGGCGCACCCGCCGCGGGGCGGTTCCTGAAAGAGTCCAATGAGCAAAGCAGATAGATCGACGGCCCATGCCAAGGCCGGTGGCAACCCTTCGGCCTCCATTTATGCAGCAATGTGCGGCGCGCTGATGTCGCCGGGCCTGGTCCTGGCCCAGGGCAGCCAGGCGCCAGGCGCAGTGCATCAGTTGTCGCCCGTCCACGTGCAAGGGCAGGCGGTCAGTGACGGCTACGAGGCCAACATCGCCTCCTCTCCCAAGATGACGGCGCCCTTGCTGGATACGCCGAGGTCGGTCACGGTGATCACCGAACAGCTGATGCGCGACCGGGCCGCCACCTCGCTGATGGACGTGCTGCGCACCGCGCCGGGCATTACCTTTGGCGCCGGCGAAGGCGGCACGCCCACCGGCGACCGGCCCTTCGTGCGTGGCTATGAAGCCAGCACCGACATGATGGTCGACGGCATGCGCGACCTGGGACGTTTCTCGCACGAGACCTTCAATCTGGAGTCGGTCGAGATCCTGAAGGGGCCGAGCTCCGCGTATTCCGGCCGCGGGTCGACCGGCGGCAGCATCAACCTGGTCAGCAAGAGCCCCAAGCTGGAGAACTTCGCGGAAGGCACGGTCGGCGTCGGCACCGACGACAACTGGCGCCTGACGGGTGACGGCAATTGGGCCCTGGGCGAAAGCTCGGCGTTCCGCCTGAATTTCATGAAGCAGGGCGGTGACATTCCGGGCCGCAACCACGTCGAAACCGACCGTTGGGGCGTGGCGCCCTCGTTCTCGTGGGGCCTGGGCACGCCGACGCAAGTCACGCTCAGCTACTACCACTTGCAGAACGACGACACGCCCGATCTGGGCATTCCGTTCAAGAACGAATCGCGCCCCGACCGCGTCACTCCGCCCAAGGTGGACCGCGACAACTATTACGGCTTGATCGGCCGCGACTACCGCAAGAACCAGGCCGACATGACCACCCTGATGGTCGAGCACAAGTTCAGCGACAAGCTGAAGCTGCGCAACGGCACGCGCTATAGCGAATCCACCAACGAATACGTGATGACGCGCCCGTCCTTCGACAACTGCGCGGCGCGCGTGGGCGGCAGGCCCAACCCCGCCTATGGCGTGGCGCCCTGCTCGAACGAAGCGGATGGCGTGCAGATGAGCAAGGCTCTGCGCAGCCTGAACCAGACCAACCGCTCCTTCATCAACCAGACCGACATGTTCGGCGAGTTCACCGCCGGCGGGCTGCGCCACAGCTATGTGGCCGGCCTGGAGTTCAGCACGGAAACCATCAGCAAGCGCGATGGCGTGCCGTCGGGCGGCTTCGACAAGACCCTGGTGGACGATCTGTACAACCCGAATCCCCGCCAGCCGTATACCGGCAGCCTGAGCTGGGGGCCGCGCTACGACGCCGCCAAGACCATCACGCGCGCGGCCTACGTGTTCGACACGGTCAAGTTCAGCGAGCAGTGGGAAGCCAACGCCGGCCTGCGCTATGACAACTACCGCGTGACCAGCGGCAATGTCGAGCGTACCGACAATATGTGGAACTACCAGTTGGGCCTGGTCTACAAGCCGGCGCCCAACGGCAGCATCTACGTGTCCTACGGCACCTCGTCCAATCCGTCCGGCGAAACGGCAGGCCAGTCCGGCGGCGCGGACGGCGCGGCAGGCGGCCGCTTGACCGCAGGCACCGCGGCGCTGGCGCCCGAGAAGAGCCGCAGCATCGAACTGGGCACCAAGTGGGATGTGTTCGACGAGCGCCTGTCGCTGACCGCGGCAGTGTTCGAAACCCGCAAGACCGATGCGCGCAGCTCCGATCCCATCACCGGCGACGTGACGCTGTCCGGCAGCAACCGCGTGCGCGGCATCGAACTGGGCGTGGCGGGTTCCATCACGCCCAAGTGGCAGGTCTGGGGCGGCTATAGCTACATGGATCCGAAGGTCACCAGCTACCAGAGCGGCGGCAGCGACTTCAGCGGCAATCAGATGAAGTTCATCGCCCGCCAGAGCGCCAGCCTGTGGACGACCTACAAGTTCCTGCCCGAGCTGACGGTGGGCGCCGGCGCAACCTTCACCGGCAAGCGCTACGTCGACGACGCCAACGTCTACCAGCTGCCTTCCTACTGGCGCTATGACGCGATGGCGGCCTATCAGTTCAACAAGAACTTCGGTCTGCAACTGAACCTGAACAACCTGACCGACGAGACCATCTACGAGGCCTCGCACGTGGGTCTGTTCAGCTACGTCGCACCGGGCCGTTCGGCGATGCTGACCGCCACGTTCCGGTACAACTGACGTGGATCGCGCCAGCCCCGCGCCTGCGGGGCTGGCGCTCCGGCTGCGCGTGTCAGTCGATGCGCGCGCCGGAGATCTTGACGGCCTCGGCCCACTTCGCGATTTCCTGCTGCACGAAAGCCTGGAACTGTGCAGGCGTGGACGGCGTGAACTCGCTGCCGGAGGCGACGATCTTCTCCTTGGTCTTCGGATCGGCCATGACTTCGCGCATGTCGGCCGAGATTTTCTCCACCAGCGGCTTGGGCGTGCCCTTGGGGGCGAAGAAGCCCGACCAGGGCGGCGCGGCATAGCCGGGGAAGCCCTGTTCGGCCACCGTGGGGTAGTCGGGCGCGCTGGCAAAGCGCTCGCCCGTGGTCAGCGCCACGATCTTCAGCTTGCCGCTCTTGGCATACGCCTGGACGGCGGGCAGGCCCGTGATGCCCACCTGGATCTGGCCGCCCAGCAGGTCGGTCACCATTGGCGAGCTGCCGCGGTAAGGAATGTGCGCGATTTCGAACTTGCCCTGATTCTTGATCAGTTCCATGCCCAGGTGCGAGGCCGTGCCGTTGCCGTCCGAGCCATACGAGTAATGGGCGTCGGGTTTCTTCAGCAGGGCGATGAGTTCCTGCAGATTGTTGGCCGGCACGTCGTTGTTGACGATGATGGCGTTGGGATACAGCGTGGCTTGCGTGATGGCCTCGAAATCCTTGATCGGGTCATAGCGCATGTTCTTGTAAAGCGAGGTGTTGATGCCGTGCGAACCGGTCACGCCCAGCACCAGGGTGTAGCCGTCGGGCGCGGCGCGCGCCACGTATTCCGAACCGACGTTGCCGCCCGCGCCAGGTTTGTTTTCCACCACGACCGGCTGCCCCCACTTCTTGGAGAGCCCCTCGGCCACCAGGCGCGCGGTGATGTCGGTGGCGCCGCCGGCCGGGAAGGGCACGACGATGGTGACCGCGCGCGTGGGGAAGTTGTCCGTGCCCTGCGCAAAGGTGGGGGCGGCGGCCAGCCCGATGGCGCCGGCGAGTAGCGCCAGCATGGTGCGGCGGGTGGTTGGCCGCGAGTGCGTTAGGGAGGTAGTCGAGTACTTCATGGTTCAAGCCCCTTGTAGTGTGATGTAAGCCGTGCGTGAAGTGGGTGGCGGCGATCGCGCTATAGCGCCGTGTATCCGCCGTCCGCGCGTATGTCCGCGCCCGTGATGAACGAGGCGGCATCGCTGATCAGGAAAACTGCTGTTTGCGCGATTTCGTCGGTGGTGCCGAGGCGTCCGGCGGGATACTTGGCCGACAGCGCGGCGCTGGCGGCTTGCGCGCTGCCGTAGCGCGCGACCAACCGGCTGGTGAGCACCGCGCCTGGAGAAAGGCTCAGGCCGCGGATGCCGTCGGCCGCATGGTCCACCGCGATGGCGCGTGCCAGCGCGATCAGGCCGGCCTTGCTGGCGCCATAGGCGCCGCGGCCTGGCGCGGCCACGCTGCCCAGCTGCGACGCGATGTTCAGCACCACGCCGCCGCCGGCCCGCGCCATGTGAGGGATGGCGTACTTGCTCATCAGCCACGCGCCGGTCAGGTTCACGTCCAGCGCCTGTCGCCAATGTTCCAGCGTCAAGTCCGCGACCTTGTTGCCCGGCGTGACGGTGGCGGCGTTGTTCACCAGAGCGTGGATGGCGCCCCAGTGCGCGGCGGCATGTTCGATTGCGTCGCGGGTGGCGTCCGCATCGGTCACGTCGCAGACGCGCGTCAGCACGCGGGCATCCGGCGCGCCCAGTGTCTGGCGGCATTGCGCGAGCGATTCCAGATCCCGGTCCAGCAAGGCCACGCGGGCGCCGGCAAGCAGGCAGTGCGCGGCGATCGCCTGGCCCAGTCCGCCGGCCGCGCCGGTCACGATCACGGTCTTGCCATCCAGTGCGGGTGTGGCTGTCGTCGTCATAGCGGCATCGTTCCCAGCGAGGCGCCGCCGCAGACATAAAGCGTCTGTCCGGTGATGGCGCCGGCCTGCTCGCCCAGGAAGAAGGCGATGGCCGCGGCGACTTCGCGCGCTTCGATCAGGCGTCCCAGGGGCAGATCGACCCGCGGCGGCGCGCCGCGCTGCGGGTCGTGCAGCATCGGGGTATCGACCGCGCCAGGCGCGATCACGTTGACGGTAATGCCGCGGCCGATGAGTTCGGCCGCCAGGCTGCGCGCCAGGCCTATCTGCGCGGACTTGGTCGCGGCATAGGCCAGGCGCTGCGCGCGTCCCAGCACGGCGCGGCTGGACACCAGTGCGATGCGGCCGCGGCCGTCCGGCAGTTGCGGCGCCAGCGCGCGGACCAGCGCCATCGGCGCGGCCCCGTGCAGCTGCCACAGCAATTCCGTGTCTTCCGGGCGCGTATCCAGCGCGCCGCCGGTGCGCACCACGCCGGCGCAATGCGCCAGCGCGGTCGGGGCGCAGTCGTCCAGCAGGGCGCACAGGCCGCGCAGCGCGGTGGCGTCGGCCAGATCGCAACGCAGATGGCGATACTGCCCATGGTCCAGGATGGCGGCAGGCGCGATGTCCACGCCCGTCACCCGCCAGCCGGACGCCAGCAGCAGTTCGGCCAACGCCAGGCCGATGCCGGACGATGAACCCGTCAGGACGCAATGCGCCTGCGCATTCCGCTCAGTCATGGCGAGGTACTCAGTCGGCCAGCGTCGTCAGGCGCTTTTCCATGGCGCGCATCTGCTCGTAGCCCATCAACTGCATGATGTCTTCGATGCCCACCAGCAGGTCGGGGCGGTCGGCGGGTTCACCGCTGGCGATCACGCCCTGCATCACTTGCAGCGCCTGTCGCATGCCATATATGGCGGCGGCCGGCAGCATGCGCGGCAGGCTGATGCGCTTGACGCCGATTTCCTTCAGGCGCGGCAGGGGGATCAGGGGCGTCGTGGGGCGGTTGCGGATGCCGAATCCCATATTGATGCTGACCGGGATGCCGGCGGCGTCCACCAGGCGCTTGATGTCGTCTTCGGTGCGCACGGCGTCGGGGAACAGCATGTCGGCGCCGGCGCGGGCATAGGCGCGGGCGCGCTTGACCGCGCCTTCAATGCCTTCGATCGCGAGGGAGTCGGTGCGAGCGATGATGACGAAGTCATCGTCGCGCCGCGCCAGGCAGGCGGCCTCGATCTTCTTGACCATTTCCGCCTCGCTCACCACGTCCTTGCCGGGCATGTGGCCGCAGCGCTTGGGGCTGACCTGGTCTTCGAGGTTGATGCCGGCGACGCCGGCTTCCTCGAACATCTGCACCGTGTGATAGACGTTCACGGGGTTGCCATAGCCGGTGTCGGCGTCGGCCGTGAGGGGGATGGAGACGGAGCGCGCCAGGTGGCGGCAGTGGGTGACGTTTTCCGACAGCCCCATCACGCCGATATCGGCGATGCCCAGCAATGCGTTCGACACGGCCGCGCCGCTGGTGCAGGCGGTCTTGAAACCCGCGGCTTCGACCAGGCGGATGCTGTATCCATCGTACACACCGGGGGAGACGATGAAGGGTTCGTTCTTCAGCAATTGCCGGAACTGGTGGCGCGGGTTGTTCATGTCGTACTGCTCCAAAGAGTGTCAGGCAGCGGAGACGGGGTGCCCGGCGATGCCGGACGCCCCTTCCGCCAGATGTTCAAAAAGATGTTGCGCCGCGCGTTCGATGTGCGAGCGCATCAGCGATTCAGCCAGTTCGGCGTCGCGCGCGCGGATTGCACGAAGGATTTGCCAGTGCTCGGCGTAGGCGTCGTCCTTGCGCTCCAGCACCGTGCCGGAGTGCCGGCGGTAGACGCGCAGCAGGTGATAGAGGTCGCCGCAAAGGGCGTTGATGATGCGGTTGTTGCCGCTGGCGCGCACGATGCGCTCATGGAAGTCGAAGACACGCGGCGCCGCGGCGCCGCCATTGGCGGCCTCCAGGCGGCGCTGGCGATCCTGCTCCAACTCGGCCAGCAACTGCGCGATTTCCGCATCGCTCATGCGGCGGGTGGCCAGGTTGCAGGCCACACCTTCAAGCGCCATGCGCATCTGGAACAGTTCCAGCGCGGACTCCGCCGATAGCGTCACCACGCGCGCCTTGATATAGGGCTCGCGCGTGATCAGCTGGATCCCTTGCAGGCGGCGCACCGCCTCCCGCACCGGACCGCGGCTGACGCCGAATTCCTGGGCCAGCGCGACTTCATTGATGACGCTGCCCGGGGCCAGCCGGCCTTGGTAGATGGCATCCAGCACCTGGTCGAAGACCACGTCGGCCAGCGGGCCGGTGGCGTCTTCCTTGATGGCGATGGAGGTCGTGACGGTGTTCATAGTGTTGACAGCCTATCAAAGAGATCTAAAAAGTGTCAACTCTTTTGGAGTTGGGATTGTTTTGAATGCAGGCCTGGTTTGCCTGGCCTATACGGATAATTTGTCTATTTTACCGAGAAATTTACGGGTTATCCCTGAGTCTGAGTGGAGGATTAATCTATCTACACTTGCGTCAGAACTCCACGGAACTGTTTTTGGTGAGTCTTTTTCTGCTCGGTGTCTCTGCTGTAGTGTTGACACTATTGTTTCGCAAGCCGTAAGATGGACCCAGTTGAGATTTTCCCGATTACCGCTGCCATGATCCAGTCTTTCTCCTGTTGCGGCAGGACGCTGCGCTACGCGGACCTGTCCGCTGCCGCCCTTGCGGCGGGCCGCGACATCGCCGCGTATCCCTATGTCATCCGCGTGTTGCTGGAGAACCTGCTGCGCCACCGCGCCTGGGGCGCTGCCGTTTCCGAAGAAGAAATCGGCAGGCTCTGGGATTGGCGCGAACATCCCGGCGCCGACTTGCCGCTGCATGTGGCGCGGGTGATCCTGCCCGATTCCAGCGGCCTGCCGGTGCTGCAGGACCTGGCGGCGTTACGTGACGCAGTGGCTCAGGCGGGCGGGGATGCGGCGCGGGTGGACACCCGGATTCCCGTGGACCTGATCGTGGATCACTCCCTGCAGGTCGACCATTGGGGCGACGCGGGCGCGGTGCAGCGCAACCTGCGCCGTGAATTCGAGCGCAACGACGAGCGCTACCGGTTCCTGAAGTGGGCGCAGCAGGCCTACCAGGGCCTGCGCGTCATCACGCCCGGCATCGGCATCATCCATCAGGTCAACCTGGAGTACCTGGCGCCGGTGGTCGCGCGCCAATCGCGTCCGGATGGCGACTGGGCCTACCCCGATTTCGTCATCGGCGGCGACTCCCATACCCCCATGGTCAACGCCTTGGGCGTGCTGGGCTGGGGCGTGGGCGGCATCGACGCCGAGGCGGCACTGCTGGGCCATGCCTACACCTTTCCGATTCCGGAGGTAGTGGGGGTGCGGCTGCGCGGCGCCATCGAGGCGCCCGCGCTCACCACCGACGCCGCCCTGCTGATCACACAGCAATTGCGCGCGGCGGGCGTGGTGGGTTGCATGGTCGAATTCTTCGGCCCCGCGGCAGAGGCGCTGGGCGTGCCGGAACGCGCCACCATCGCCAACATGGCGCCCGAGTACGGCGCCACCTGCGGATTTTTCCCGATCGACGCCCGCACGCTGGACTATGCCCGCATGACCGGGCGGGGCGAGGAACAGCTGGCGCTGATCGAAGCCTATGCGCGCGCCAACAGCCTGTGGCGCGAAGCCGGCGCAGCCGCACCGGCCTATAGCCGGGTGATAGAGATCGACCTGTCGGCGGCGCGCCCCAGCGTGGCTGGTCCGCGCCGGCCGCAGGACCGCATGGACGTGGGCGACGTCGCGGCGGACTTCCGCCGTCGTCTGAACATGTCGCTGGCCGAAGGCGGATTCGGCGTGGAGGCGGCGACCGCGCACCCGCCCAGCCGCGCCTCCCTGGGCCACGGCTCCGTGGCGCTGGCGGCTATCACTTCCTGCACCAATACCTCCAATCCCAGCGTGATGCTGGCAGCCGGCCTGGTCGCGCAAAAGGCGCTGGCGCTGGGCCTGACACCGCCTGTCTGGGTCAAGCGTTCGCTGGCGCCGGGTTCGCGCGCCGTAACGCGCTATCTGGAATCGGCCGGCCTGCTGGCGCCTTTGCAGGCGCAAGGTTTCCACGTGATCGGCTATGGCTGCACGACCTGCGGCGGCAAGTCCGGCCCGCTGGATGCCACGGCGGCCGATGCCATCGCCGAAGGCGGCCTGGTGGCGGCCGCGGTGCTGTCCGGCAACCGCAATTTCGAAGGGCGCATCCACAAGCTGCTGCGCGCCAACTACATAGGCTCTCCTGCAATGGTGGTGCTGTATGCGCTGGCCGGCAGGATCGATGTGGATTTCGAACATGAGCCACTGGGTCCGGGCGCCGATGGCGTACCCATCTATCTGCGCGATGTCTGGCCCAGCCAGGAGGAGATCGCAGCCTTGCTGCCGCTGGCCGCGGACCCGGCGTTGTTCGCCGAGGTCTATGACCCGGCCAGCCTGGACAGCGCCATCTGGCGCGACCTGCAGGCGCCCTCGGGACTGCGCTTCCCCTGGGATCCGGAATCGCAATACCTGGTCGAGCCGCCTTTCTTCAAGACCGAGCCTGGCCGCGATGCGCTGGCCGACCTGGAAGCCAGCCTGACGCGCGGCCGCGTGCTGGCCGCGTTCGGCGATTCGCTGACGACCGACCATATCTCGCCCAGCGGCGAGATCCCGGCGGACACCCCGGCCGGCGCGTACCTGATCGACAAGGGCGTGACGCCGCGCGATTTCAACACCTATGTAGCGCGCCGCTGCAATCACCATGTGATGACTCGCGCCACCTTCGCCAACATCCGCATCAAGAACGCCATGGTGCCCGGCGTGGAAGGCGGCGTGACCCGCCATTACCCCAGCGGCCGGCGCATGGCGGTGGTCGACGCGGCGCAAGCGTATCGCGCCGCAGGCGAGGCCAGCGTGATCCTGGGAGGCAAGGACTACGGCATGGGCAGCAGCCGCGACTGGGCCGCCAAGGGCTCGGCGCTGCTGGGCGTGCGCGCCGTGATCGCGGAATCCTTCGAGCGCATCCATCGCGCCAATCTGGTGGGCATGGGCGTGCTACCGCTGGCGTTCGTGGCGGACGAGGGCTGGCGCCAACTGGGTTTGACCGGCGCGGAAAGCCTGCGCTTCGAGAACGTGGCCAAGGGTGTGCTCCAGGGCGAGCCCATCACCGTCATCGCCGAGGACGGCGAGCGCCGCATCGTCTTCCATGCCTACGCCCAGGTCCTCACGCACGCCGAACGCAAGCTCATGGCGGAAGGCGGCATCCCGGCCAGCGTCCTCAACGGCTTCTTGAACGACACGGAGGCCGCGGATGCGGCCCATTGCTGACAACGCGCATCACTCAGGACACACGACATCATGCTGGATCTGCTACTCACCAATGCAAGACTGTTTTTGCCTCAGCAGGGCCTGACCGAAGGCGTGCTTGGCGTCATCGATGGCCGCATCGCCATCATTGCCGAGCCGGGTACGCCGCTGGAAGCTCGCGAGACCATCGATTGCCAAGGGCTGTGGGTACTGCCGGGACTGATCGATCCGCACGTGCATTTCGGCTTTGGCTCGCCCGAGACCGACTTCGAAACCGAGTCGCGCTTCGCCGCGCTGGGCGGCACCACCAGTGTGTTGTCGTTTCATCGCTCGGCGGACATCCGTGAATCCTTTGACAAGGTGCGTGACCGCGCCCTGTCGCAAAGCTGCGTGGATTTCGGCTTCCATTTCGGCATCACCAGCAATCTGCATGTGGAGACGCTGGAGGAAATCTCGCGCCGCTTCAATGTGAATTCCTACAAGCTCTACATGATGTACAAGGGCGCGGCGGGCCTGTCCAAGGGCTTTACCGACATTGACGACGGCCTGCTGTATTCGGCGCTGCGCGCCACCGCCGCGATCCCCGGCGCGATCATGGGCGTGCACTGCGAAAACGTCGAAGTGATTCCGGTCCTGCGGGACCCGCTGCGAGCCGCGGGCCGCGACGACCTGAAGGCCTGGAACGAACAGAGCCCGGACTTCCTGGAAGCGGAAAACGTACACCGCGTCTGCTACTTCGCCGCCAAGACCGGCGCCGCGGTCAACATCGTGCACCTGAGCAGCCGCGAAGCGCTGGACGAGGCGCGGCGCCACCGCCGCACGCCGGACGCGCCGCCCATCTACGTCGAGACCTGCCCGCACTACCTGTTCCTGAACGACGAATCGCCTGCCGGGACCTATGCCAAGGTCAACCCGCCGGTGCGCGGGCAAGGCGATGTGGACGCCATGTGGGAAGGCGTGCTGGACGGTTCCATCACCACCATCGGCACCGATCACGTGCCGCGCAAGCGCGCCACCAAGGACACGGACATCTGGGCTGCCAGCAACGGCTTCCCCGGCACCGGCCTGATGCTGCCGATCCTGCTGCACGAGGGCTACCACCGCCGCGGCGTGCCGCTGGAAACCCTGATGAAGGTCTGCACCGAAAACTCTGCCCGCATTTATCGCATGCCGGGCAAGGGCAGCATCGAGATCGGCAAGGACGCCGACCTGGTTCTGGTGGACCCGGACCTGGAGCGCACCGTCGATCCCGCCACGCTCGAATCCAATTCCGATTATTCGCCCTACGAGGGCATGACCCTGAAGGGCTGGCCCGTGCGCACCCTGGTGCGCGGGCGCACCGTGGCGCTGGACGGCCGCATCACCGATGCCGCGCGCAGCAACCCGGGCGGCCGCTATCTCAAGCGTCTTTGAACTGAACCTACTCTCTTTCTGGCAGGCATTACCATGAGCGAAACCAAGCGAATCTGGGACGACTTTCTGACCGAGCGCGACAAGCAGGTGCTGGCGCAGGCCGGTTACGGCAAGCGCGGCGGCTTCGGCAAGCGGCCGGCCCTGTTCATCATCGACGTGCAATACAACTTCTGCGGCGACACGCCCGAAGACATCCTGGAAGGCCTGAAGCAGTACCGCACCCACTGCGGCCGAGAAGCCTGGGACGCGGTCGCGCATATCGTGCCGCTGCTGGAGCTGGCGCGCGACAAGAACATTCCGGTCTTCTACACCGAAAGCGGCCGCCGCGCCGACTTGCTGGACAGCGGCGTGCAGGTGGGCAAGAACCATCGCGGCGGCGAAAAGACCGTGCTGGCCAATACCCACGCCACCCAGACCGTGGAGCCGCTGGCGCCGCGGCCGCAGGACATCCGCATCACCAAACAGAAGCCGTCCTGCTTCTTCGGCACCATCTTCATGAGCCACCTGAACTTCCTGGACGTGGACACGCTGATCCTGGTGGGCTGCACCTCGTCGGGATGCCTGCGCGCCACCACGGTGGACGCCTATTCGTACAACTTCAAGGTCATCATTCCCGAAGAGGCGGCGTTCGACCGCTTCCAGGCCAGCCATGCCATGAGCCTGTTCGACCTGAACTGCAAGTACGCCGACGTGATTCCGTCGCGCGAGGTGCAGGACTACCTGCGCAACCTGCCCGCGCCTGCCGGCGCGGACCAGGCCTGAAGCGCGACAGGGAGCGCGCGTCATGGCCGTGACTGCCGCCGGACCGCTGCCGGTCTATTTGCTGACGGGCTTCCTGGGCAGCGGCAAGACCACGCTGCTGTCGCGCCTGGTGCGCAGCCCGCGCTTTGCCGACACGGCAGTGATCATCAACGAGTTCGGCGAGATCGGCCTGGACCACATGCTGGTGGGCCGCGCCGACGACAGCGACGTGGTGTTGCTGGATTCGGGCTGCCTGTGCTGCGCGGCCACCAGTTCGCTGCAGGACACGCTGGAGTCGCTCTATTACCGGCGCCAGCGCGGGGAGATTCCCGCCTTTACGCGGGTGGTGGTCGAAACGTCCGGGTTGGCGGATCCCTGCCCAGTCATCAACACGCTGGCGGCGGATCCGCTGATCGCCCGGCATTATCGCTTCGGAGGCGTGGTGGCGACGGCCGACGCGCTGCACGGCATGGTGACGCTGGACGCCTATCGCGAAGCCAGCACCCAAATCGCCATCGCCGACCGAATTGCGCTGACCAAGACCGATCTGGCCGATGAGGCCGCCATAGAGGCGCTACGGTCTGCGTTGCGCGGCTATAACGCCAGCGCACCCATCCGCGCGGTGTCGCCGGATACCGTGGATGAGGATGCGCCCGCGCTGTTTGATGGACTGCGGCCCGAGCATCTGGACGCAGCCGTGCTGACGGCCGCGGCGCCGCTCGCCGCAGGGCCGCTGGCGCATGTGCTGCGCTATGGCATCGTGTCCTACGCCTTCCCGCAGAGCCGGCCGGTGGGTTGGGAAGACTATGCGCGCTGGACCCGGCACATGCAGCGCCATATCGGTGACCGCCTGCTGCGCGCCAAAGGCTTGCTGCGCTGGACGGACGGCACCTTGCGCGCGGTGCACGGAGTGCGGCACGTATTTGCAACGCCCGAGCCTGTCACCGTGCCGGAAGGCGCGGGGCAGACGGGCGCCATGGTCCTGATCGTGCAGGACCTGTCGTCCGAAGAAGTGGACGAGGCGATGCGGCCGCTGGATTTGTGAGTTTGTCCGGCAGCCGCGCCTGGGGCGATCGCGCTCAGGGATGCTTGCCGGCGCCACCCAGATGCAGCGCGACCACTTCGGTATCCATGCCAGCCAGGCCCGGATACCGCGCCCTGACCTGAGGATCGTGTCCCGGCACGATATGGTCCGGCGATTCCGCGAACTTCAGCAGGATCTCGTAGCCCGCCAGCATGTCGGCAACGTTGTCGACGATGGGAAACGGCGCGTCCCGCCCCATGTTGTCGTAGTAGTGGCTGGCGTCCGAGGCCAGCACCATCCAGCCGCGCGCCGTGTGCACGCGCACGGCCTGCAGCCCGCGCGTGTGGCCGCCGATGTGCAGCAGTTGCAGGCCCGGCGCGATCTCGTCGTGGCCGTGGTAGAACGCCACGCGCTTGTCGTACACGCCCCGCACCACGTCGACTACGTCTTCCACCGCGTAGGCGTGGCGCAGCATGTCGAAGCGCATATTGCAGCCGCAGGCATAGTGCAGCTCGCTTTCCTGGAGGTGCAGGCGGGCGTGCGGCAGCTTGCGGATGTTGCCCGCATGGTCGTAGTGCAGATGCGTAACGATGACGTCGCGGATGTCGGCGGGCGCGATGCCCAGCTTTTCCAGCGCGTCTATCGGGCAGCGCAGGAACTCGCGGCCGCGCGCCCGGGCCGCCTCTTCATTGAATCCGGTGTCGACGAGATAGACGCGTGCGCCATGGCGGATGACCCAGACGAAATAGTCCATCGGCATCGGGCCGTCGTGCGGGTCTGGGGGCGTGATGAAGTTCTGGCCGCGCCGGCGCGCCACCGTGGCGTAGCGCAGGGCATAGACTTCGTAGCGGGGCAGCGTCATGCGATGGCTCCGGGTGCGCGCAGGACGTACAGGATGAACCCGCTATCCTGCCGAGCCGGGCTTGCCCCGCCCCTTCCTTGTCGGGCGATCGTCTTCATTGTCGGAAGTCTCCTGTTGCTGGCGCTTGAGCACTTCGAGCGCGGTGCGTTCCGCGTTCACGATGTGGCTCTGCGCGGCGCTTTGCGCGCCTTGCGGGTCCCGAGCCTGGATGCGCTCGTAGATCAGATCGATTTCGGCCATGCTTTCCGGCAGGCGCTCGGCGCGCGCGAACGACGTGGCGCGCAGCAGGTTGATGCGCGATAGCAGTCCGGGCAGCATGTCCTTGACCAGATCGTTGTCGCAACCGCTCAGCAGCACGTCGTAGAACTCGCGCTTGGCGGCCAGCAGGGCTGACTTGTTGCTGCCCTTGGCCTGGCGGTGCAGGGCTTCCACGGCTTTGCGCAGGCGCTCGACGTCGCCGTCGTCCGCCAGCCGCGCGAATTCATGCGCGGCGTAGCCCTCCAGCAGGGCGCGCAGGGCGTACAGGTCGCGGGCAGCCTTTTCGGTGATGCGCACCACGGTGGGGCCGCGATGCGGTTCGATGGAAATCAGGCGTTCGGCCTCCAGTGTGCGCAGCGCCTCGCGCAGGGTACTGCGGCTGATGCCGAGCTGATCGCACAACTCCTGTTCGCGCAGACGCTCCCCGCCCTTGATCCGGCCATCCATGATGGATGCGCGCAGGAACTCTTCCACGCGGATGCGCAGGGTGCTGGGTTTCTCGAATACCGCGCCTGTCTGGCTGGCCATGGTTGTCTCTCGCCTTAAAAGACGCAATATATCCCGCCGGCAGACCGTGCCGCCGGCCCGGCGCATGCGGCGCATTATTGTGCCGATTTTTTTTGTAGTCAAGAATATTGTCTGACAATCAGACTATTGACGATTTCAGGAAAATTGCCGGACAATCAGACAAAATAAATCCGATGGGCCGCTGACCTCGCAGCCCGTCACCCCATCACAAAGAGGAACTCATGGCAGACATCAAATCCGAAACCCAGGCCCTGTTCGACCAAGGCCTGAACCTGCGCCGCGAAGTGCTGGGCACCGAGTACGTGGACGGCTCCCTGGCCCGCGCCAACGACTTCATGATGGCCTTTCAGAACATCACCACCGAGTGGTGCTGGGGCTACACCTGGGGCCGTCCAGGGCTGGAAAAGAAGACCCGCAGCATGCTCAACCTGGCGATGCTGACGGCGCTGAACCGCCCGGCCGAGATCAAGCTGCACGTCAAGGGCGCGCTGAACAATGGCGTGACGGTCGAGGAGATCAAGGAGATCCTGCTGCAGGCCACGGTTTACTGCGGTATCCCTGCAGGGCTGGACGCGTTCAAGGTCGCCAACCAGGTGCTGGAAGAAGAGGGCGCCTTCAAGGAGTCCAAGGCATGAGCGCCCCGCAAGAGCGGGTGGGCCTGATCGGCATCGGCAGCATGGGCTGGCCCATGGCGGCCCGCCTGGTGCAGGCTGGCTTTGCGGTCACGGTGTTCGACGCCGTGCCGGGCCAGGCCGCGAAGTTCGCCCAGGAAGTGGGCGGCCAGGCCGCCGCCACCTGCGCCGAACTGGCGGCGCAGTCCGACATCATTTTCACCATGCTGCCCACCAGCGCGATCGTCGAGCAGGTGCTGGGCGGCGAGCAGGGCGTGCTGGCGGGCTTGCGCCCGGGCGCTGTCGTCGTGGACATGAGTTCCGGCGTGCCGGCGCATACACAGCGCCTGGCGCAGGCGGTGGCTGCCGCCGGGGGCGTCATGGTCGACGCGCCGGTTTCCGGCGGCGTGCCGCGCGCCCACACGGGCGAGCTGGCCATCATGTACGGCGGACCCGCGGCGACGCTGGAGCGAGTGCGTCCGGCCCTGTCGAGCATGGGCACGACGATCACGCCCGTGGGTGAGGTGGGCAGCGCCCACGCCATGAAGGCGCTGAACAACCTGGTGTCGGCCGGCGGCTTCCTGATCGGGGTCGAGGCCATGCTTATCGGGCAGCAGTTCGGCCTGGATCCGAACGTCATCGTCGACGTGCTCAATGCGTCGACCGGCATGAACAATTCGACCCAGAAGAAGTTCAA
Source organism: Achromobacter sp. D7-1 (assembly GCF_059760445.1). Lineage (NCBI taxonomy): Bacteria > Pseudomonadati > Pseudomonadota > Betaproteobacteria > Burkholderiales > Alcaligenaceae > Achromobacter > Achromobacter sp. D7-1. The sequence continues at coordinate 61,734 of NZ_JCBAMT010000035.1, forward strand.
GCAATTCGTGCTGTCGCGCCAGTTCAATTCCGGCTTCGGCCTGGACCTGATGGTCAAGGACCTGGGCATCGCGCTGGGCATCGCGACCGATACCGGCACGCCCACGCCGTTCGCGTCGCTCTGCCGCGAACTGTGGGCCTCGGCCGGCAAGACGCTGGGCAAGGGCCAGGATCACACCGCCGTCGCGCGCCTGTCCGAGCAACTGGCCGGCGTCGAGCTGGGCGCCCGTCAGAAAGACTGACCGAGTTGCGGC